>JAIMBE010000235.1 GCA_023511565.1 Bacillota bacterium | reverse complement strand
AAACAGCAGGACCTCCTGCTTGGTCATCACCGCGACGGTACCGATCGCCCCGCCCAGCGCCAGCGAGCCGACATCGCCCATGAAGACCTCCGCCGGGTGCGCGTTGTACCAGAGGAAGCCCAGGGTCGCGCCCGTGATCGCTCCGCAGAAAATGGTCAGCTCGCCCACCTGCGGCATCTTGGCCAGGTCGAGATATTCGGCGAAGCGGGAGTGGCTGGAGACGTAGGTGAGCGCAGTCCAGGCCGCCGCGGCAATCATCACGCAGCCAATCGCCAGCCCATCCAGGCCGTCGGTCAAATTCACGGCGTTCGACGAGCCCACAATCACCAGAACCAGAAAAATCAGAAACGGCAGATAGGCCACCGGCCACCAGTAGGGATGGGCCAGCAGGGCGTCCATCACCAGATCGGGACGCACATTCTTGAAGAACGGCATCAGCAGCTCGGTCGAGTAGAGGCCCTGGGCCTTGTAGGCCAACAGGGTGACCCCGATCGCCAACGCCACCCCAATCTGCAGAAACAGCTTGGTGCGCGCTGTCAGACCCAGATTGCGACGGCGCACCACCTTGCTGTAATCATCGGCGAAGCCGATCGCCGCAAATGCGACGGTGGCCAACAGCGCCAGCAGCACGAAGGGATTGCGCAGATCGGCCCAGAGCAGCGTGGGCAGCACAATCGCCAGCACAATCAGGATCCCGCCCATCGTCGGTGTGCCGGCTTTTTTGCGGTGATTCTCCGGTCCTTCTTCGCGGATGTACTGGCCGATCTGCAGCGCGCGCAGCCGACGAATCATCCCGGGGCCGAGCAACAGGCAAAGCAGCAGCGCGGTCAGGCTCGCCATCGCCGTCCGCACCGTGATGTAGCGGAAGACGTTCAGCGGGCTGAAGTACGGCTCCAGAACGTGGTAGAGCAAATAGTAGAGCATCGTCGGTGCCTGTCGCCGCGACCCGGCGCGGCGCGGTTTCCCCCGGCGTTCTCAGGGAGACACGCCGGGGGCCTGCGTCTCGGTCGCCGGCACGGAATCCTCCACGCGGGTGAAACGGCTCGCCAGCCGCTCGACAATCCGTTCCATGCGCACGCCACGCGAGCCTTTCACCAGCAGCAGATCGCCCCGGCCGATGAATCCGACCAGGAACTGCGCAGCCTGCTCGACTTCTTCGAAGAACTGTGTGCGGGCTTCGCTGAAGCCAGCTTCGATGGCCCCGCGCAGAATCTCCGCCGCGTGGCCCTGCACACCAAAAATCCAGTCCAGACGGCGCATCGCCGCCAGCCGACGCCCCGCTTCGCGATGCAGTTCCGCCGCAGCGGGACCGAGCTCGAGCATTTCGCCGGCGGCCAGAATCCGGCGCCGGTAGCCGGGCGTGGCGGCCAGCAGTTCGGCGGCTGCGGTCAGCGCTACGGGATTCGAGTTGTAGCTGTCGTTGATCACCGCAAAGCCTTCCGCAAACCGCACCCGCTCGCCGCGCAGAGCCGGCGGCTTCAGCGTGCGCAGCACCGGCCGGGCCTCTTCGACGCCAACGCCGAACTCCGCCGCAGCCGCCAGCGCGGCCAGCGCGTTGGTCAGGTTGTGCCGACCGCTCAGCGAGAGCAACAGCCGGGCTTCTCCCTGCGGGGAGACGAGCGTGAAAGCGGTGCCTTCCTCCCCGCGATTTTCCACGCCGCGCGCGTGATACTGTGCCGAAGGGGCCAAGCCGAACGTGACCACCCGTCCGCGGCAGACCTCCGCAAAACGGGAGACGCGCGGATCGTCGGCATTCAGCACAGCCACCGGTTCCGCCGAGGCCAGGCCCTCAATCAGTTCCCGCTTGGCCAGCGCGATCTCCTCCACCGAGGAAAAAAACTCCAGATGCACCGGACCGACATTGGTCACCACGCCAATCTCCGGCTCGGCGATTTCCGCCAGCCGGGCCAGTTCGCCGCGGCGCGACATGCCCACTTCGACCACGACCGCCTCGTGGTCCGGCGCGAGGCGACAGAGCGTCAGGGGCAGGCCGTAGGCGTTGTTCAGGTTC
>JAIMBE010000234.1 GCA_023511565.1 Bacillota bacterium | reverse complement strand
CTACCCTCCTCAGCTCCGGCGGGGCAGGCAGTCCCCTGCCCGAACAGGATTGTGCAGAGGCCAGGGGGGAAAGCAAGTTGCTCCGGGGCAGACGATCAAGTATAGTCAACCGCTCGCCCAGTCCACCTCGGGAGAAACAGAGATGCCCGGACTGCTCTCGCGGATTCTGCCCCGTGAGCTGACCTTTTTTGATCAATTCGTCTCGCAGGCGGAAAACGTCCATCGTGCCGCCGGTCTACTGGCCGGACTGTTTGAACACTACACGGATGTGGCCAGCCGGGTGCAAGCCATCAAGGAGCTCGAACATCTGGGCGACACCATGATCCATGACCTGATGACCCGGCTGAATCAGACCTTCATCACCCCCATGGATCGGGAGGACATCCACGCGCTCTCGAGCAAGATTGACGATGTACTCGATCTGATTGACGCGGCCGCCAGCCGGCTGGTCATCTATCGCGTGGATCGCATCCGGCCCCAAACCGTGCAACTGGCCCGCATCGTTCCGCAGACCACCGAACAGATGCTGGCAGCGGTGCGCGTGCTCGAAAAACAGAACGACATCCTGCGATACTGCCGCGAAATAACGCGGATGGAGAAGGAGGCCGACCGCATCTGCCGACAACTGATTGCCGAACTGTTCGAGGAGGAAACCCATCCTGTCGAAATCATCAAGTGGAAAGAAATCATCGAAGTGCTGGAAGCCTCAACCGATAAAGTGGAAGACGTGGCCAACGTGTTCGAAGCCGTCGCACTGAAAAGCTCGTGAGGCACGAAAGACTTCGCTGCGGGCCCAAAATGTCCACTCCAACAGGGTGAGGCGAGTTGGAACCGTTCACCTTTCTCGTCATCATTTTCGTCACCACACTGCTGTTTGAATTCGGCAACGGATTCAACGACGCTGCAAACTCCATTGCCACCATCGTTTCCACGCGGGTGCTCCCGCCGCGGCTGGCCGTGGCCTGGGCCGCCTTCTGGAACCTGATTGCGGCCTTCGTCTTTGGGACGGCCGTGGCCAAGACGATGGGCCAGGGGCTGGTCCATTTGGACCTGGTAGATGAATGGGTGCTGCTGGCAGGCCTGCTGGGCGCGATTGTCTGGACCTACCTGTGTACTCATCTCGGCCTGCCCATCAGCGTCTCTCATTCGCTGATGGGCGGCTACGGTGGTGCCAGCGTGGCCAAGGCGGGCTGGAAAGCCATTGTGTGGAACGGGTGGAAGATGCCCATGCTGTTCATCTTTCTCTCACCTCTGCTGGGCATGCTCATCGCCATGCTTCTGGTGCTTGGGACAAGTTGGACGGTGCGGCACCACGCACCGTGGACCGTGGACCACTGGTTTCGCCGGTTGCAGTTGGTCTCGGCAGCGGCCTACAGCCTGGGCCATGGCACCAACGATGCGCAGAAAGGCATGGGGATCATCACGGTCGCGCTGGTGACCTCTGGCGCCCTGCCCGACTACCAAGTGCCCTTTTGGGTGGTGCTCTCCTGCCATGCGGCTATCGCCGGCGGCACAATGGCGGGAGGCTGGCGAGTGGTGAAAACCATGGGTCAGCGCATCACCAAGCTACGCCCCTTCGACGGGTTCAGCGCCGAAACCGCCGGAGCCTTGCTGCTCATGGGCACGGCGCAGGCCGGTATTCCGGTCAGCACGACCCACACAATCACCGGCGCCATCATCGGCGTGGGCGCCACCCATCGCATCACGGCGGTACGCTGGGGCATTGCCAAGCGAATCCTCTGGGCCTGGGTATTGACCATTCCCGGTGCCGCCCTGATTGCTACCCTCAGCTATCTGCTGCTAAACTGGCTCCACTGATCCGATGAGCGAACCGGCCGTTTTCGCTACCGTCGAGGAAGCCCTGGAGGAATTCCGCCAGGGACGCATGCTCGTGCTGGTAGACGACGAAGACCGCGAAAACGAGGGCGACCTGGCCATGGCCGCCGAAAAAATCACTCCGGAGGCCGTCAACTTCATGGCCAAGTACGGCCGCGGACTGATCTGTCTGACGCTGACCGAAGAAC
>JAIMBE010000233.1 GCA_023511565.1 Bacillota bacterium | reverse complement strand
GGATACAAGCTCCGGGTTGTTGCGCTGCAGGTACTGGGGCTGCTGCTTTTCTATCTGCTGCCGTTTCTGGCGTTGCCGTTTGTGCGGGGCACCGACCAGATTCTTGCCGGCGTTGCCGCCCTGGCCGCGGTTCTCCTGCAGGGTGGCATCTGCTGGGGCATGGGGGTTTCGGTGCTCTACGCACTCACGCAACCACTCGGCGCCACGCTGTTCATCTACCTGCTGCTGCGCTCGACCGTGGTGACCCTGTGGCGCGGCGGCGTCGAGTGGCGTGGTACGTTCTACCCGCTGGCCGAGCTGCGCAAAGGGATGGTCTGAATCCGGCGCCGCGCTCAGCGCCGCGTCCGGCGCCGCGGCTGCGCGGGAGCCGTCTGCGGAGCAACGGCGGGTGCCCTTTCGGGTGAAGCTGCATCCCGGGCCGGGGCCGTGCCGGCCGGCACACCGGCAAAGACGACGCCGAGGTCGCGCTGCTTGAGCGCCCGGATCCGATCGCGGAGCTGCGCCGCGCGCTCGAATTCAAACTTCTTTGCAGCTTCGTGCATGGCCGCTTCCAGCTGTGCGATGACGTGCCGGAGCTGTTCTTCGCTGGTGATTTCCTCTGACAGGGCGTCTTCGACGGGAACGGGGACATAATCGGCTTCGACAATCTGTGCCAGGGTCATATCCACGGCCTTGACGATCGACTGAGGCGTGATGCCGTGCGCGCGGTTGTAGGTCATCTGCTTGGTGCGGCGGCGGTTCGTTTCATCGATCGCGCGGCGCATCGACCCAGTGATCGTATCGGCGTAGAGAATCGCCTTGCCATGGATGTGCCGGGCGGCGCGGCCAATCGTCTGGATCAGCGCGGTATCTGAGCGCAGGTAGCCTTCCTTGTCGGCGTCGAGGATGGCGACCAGGGAGACTTCGGGCAGATCCAGCCCTTCGCGCAACAAGTTGATGCCGATCAGCACATCGAATTCGCCGCGGCGCAGGTCGCGCAGGAGGCGCACCCGTTCGAGCGTTTCGATTTCGGCGTGCAGGTAGCGGCAGCGAACGCCGACTTCGGTGAAGTATTCAGCCAGGTCTTCGGCCATGCGCTTGGTGAGCGTGGTGACCAGGACGCGCTCGCCGACAGCCACGCGCTGGCGGATTTCCTCGAGCAAGTCGTCAATCTGTCCCCGCGTGGGGCGCACTTCCACTTCCGGGTCCACCAGACCGGTGGGACGCACGACCTGTTCGACCACCACGCCGCCCGACTTGGTCAGCTCATAGGGACCAGGGGTGGCCGAGACATAGATCACCTGGTGCACGCGGTGCTCGAACTCTTCGAACGTCAGCGGGCGGTTGTCGAGCGCAGAAGGCAGGCGGAAGCCGTGTTCGACCAGGGTCTGTTTGCGGGAGCGATCGCCGTGGTACATGCCGTGGAGCTGCGGCACGGTCTGGTGGGATTCGTCAATGAACAGCAGGTAGTCCTCCGGCATGTAGTCAAGCAGCGTGGGCGGGGCTTCACCGGGCAGGCGTCCGGCCAGATGGCGCGAATAGTTCTCGATGCCGTGGCAGTAACCGATCGTGCGCATCATCTCGATGTCGAACAGGGTGCGCTGCTCCAGCCGCTGCGCTTCGAGGAATTTTCCCTGTCGCTCGAGCTCCCCCTTCCACCACTCCAGTTCCTCCAGGATGGCCGCAATGGCGCGCTCTTTCTGATCGGCGGCGAGCACATAGTGCGTTTTCGGATAGACGGGCACGCGCGCCAGTGTTTCGCGCGAGCGGATTTCTCCGGTCAGGGGATCGATGCGGTAGATGGATTCGATCTGATCGCCCCAGAGCTCGATCCGGTAGGCTTCGTCTTCGTAGGAGGGAAAAATCTCCACCGTGTCGCCGCGAACGCGGAACGTGCCGCGCCGCAGATCTTCAGAACGCTCGTACTGAATCTCAACCAGCTTGCGCAGGATCTGCTGGCGGGGCATGGCCTTCCCCGGCTCCAACATCAGCAGCATGCCGTAGTACGCCTCCGGCGAGCCCAGGCCGTAGATGCAGGAGACCGAGGC
>JAIMBE010000232.1 GCA_023511565.1 Bacillota bacterium | reverse complement strand
CGCTCCAGATTGCGGACGCGACCCACGGCCGCGCCCGGACGTTTACTTCAAAACCTTTCCGGTGGCCCGGGCGATGATCTCCGCAGCCACCTGGCGCGGCACCTCTTCGTAATGCGAGAAGTGCATGGTGAAACTGGCGCGGCCCTGGGTTCGGCTGCGCAGGTCGGTGGCGTAGCCGAACATTTCCGCCAGCGGAACCTCACCGCGCAGGATGCTGGTGCTGCCGCGGGAATCGCGCCCCGTCAGATGACCGCGGCGAGCGTTCAAATCGCTGATGACCGCACCCAGGTATTCCTCCGGGACCACCACCTCCAAGCGCATGACCGGCTCCAACAGAACCGGCTGAGCGCGCTGACAGGCTTCCTTGAAAGCCATTGAAGCGGCGATCTTGAAAGCTATTTCCGAGCTATCCACTTCGTGATAGCTGCCGTCGGTGAGCACGGCGATGGCATCCACCATTTCGTAGCCGGCGAGCACACCGGTCTCCATGGCTTCACGGACCCCGCTTTCCACCGCGGGAATGAATTCCTTGGGAATGACGCCGCCCACAATCCGGTCGACAAACAACAGGCGATGGACGCGGTCGAAGCGCCACTTCGCTCCGGGACCGGCCACTTGCTTGGCCAGGGCATCGAGCTCGTCGGTGGAGAGTTCGTGCATGGCTTCGCGGACGGCTCCCGGCAGGGGATGGACTTCCAGGACCACGTGGCCATACTGGCCGCGGCCACCGGTCTGGCGGATGTATTTGCCTTCCGCGGCCGCGGGCTTGCGAATCGTTTCGCGATAGGCCACTTGGGGACGGCCGACATTGGCCTGCACACCGAACTCCCGCATCATGCGGTCCACAATGATTTCCAAGTGGAGCTCGCCCATACCGGAGATCAGCGTCTGACCCGTATCCGGATCGGTGTGGACGCGGAAGGTGGGATCTTCCTGGGCGAGCTTGGCCAGTGCGCCGGCCAGCCGATCCTGATCGGCCTTGGTTTTCGGTTCGATGGCGACAGAGATCACCGGTGCGGGAAAATCAATGGACTCGAGCACGATGGGCTTGGCTTCGTCGCAGAGGGTGTCGCCCGTGGAGACATTCTTCAGGCCGACGCAGGCGGCAATGTCTCCAGAGCAGATCTCGTCGATTTCCTCGCGCTTGTTGGCGTGCATGCGAAGCAGCCGGCCGATGCGTTCACGGCTGCGGCGGGTGGAATTGAAAACGGAGCTGCCGGACTTGAGCACGCCGGAATAGACGCGCACGAAAGCCAGGTGGCCGACGTAGGGATCGGTCATGATCTTGAAGACCAGCGCAGCAAAGGGTTGGTCGTCGCCGGCGCGGCGCAGGAGGGGTTCTTGGCCATCGAGTGAGGAGCCTTCGACGGGCGGGATATCCACCGGCGAGGGCAGATAATCGACGACAGCGTCGAGCAGGGGTTGGATGCCCTTGTTTTTGAAGGCGGAGCCGGCGAGCACCGGCACCAGTTTCAGCGCGATGGTCGAGCGACGGATCGAAGCGCGGAGCTCGTCCGGAGTCAGATCGTGCTGTTCGAGCCACTTGCCCAGCACTGCGTCGTCGTGCTCGGCGATGTATTCGACAACCTTCTCCCGGTGTTCACGGTAGAAGGCTTCCGTGATCGCGCTGGCGCGAACCGCGGCAGCCACATCCGGCCGACTGCGGAGGAAGGTTGCATCCCAGAGCTGTTCGACGGCAAAAACATCGTACTGGGCGCCCAGGGTATCCTCGCGCCAGACGATCACGCGCTGGTCAATGAAATCGATGACGCCGACGAAGGAATCTTCTTTGCCGAGGGGGAACTGGAGGGGAACCGGGTGGGCCGACAGGCGCTGGCGCATGGAACGGATACAGTGGTCAAAGTCGGCGCCGATGCGGTCCATCTTGTTCACAAAGGCGATTCGCGGAACGCGATACTTGTCGGCCTGGCGCCAGACGGTCTCCGTCTGGGGCTGAACACCAGCCACCGCGTCAAAGATGGCCACCGCACCATCGAGAACGCGAAGCGAACGCTCCACCTCGACGGTGAA
>JAIMBE010000231.1 GCA_023511565.1 Bacillota bacterium | reverse complement strand
ACATCCCCGATATCAACTCGTCTAATTTCAACCTGCGCCAGGCGGCCGAGCGCATGGCGATCAACCACCCCATCCAGGGCAGCAACGCGGACATCATCAAGATCGCCATGAACCGCATCGACGAGCGGATGCGCCGCGAGCGGATGCGTTCGCGGATGATCCTGCAGGTGCACGACGAGCTCATCTTCGAATGTCCGGCGGCGGAGCTGGACGCGGTGCGCGACCTGGCGCTGGAGATCATGCCCCGGTCGATTGAGATGAAGGTGCCGATTCGGGTAGACATCAAGGTGGGCCACAACTGGGGTGAGCTCGAGGCCCAGAAAGGCCCGGCCATCGCGTTCGAGGAAGTGGTGCCGGAGGGCGAGCTCGTCTGACGGCGCCCGGAGGCGGCGATGCCGATTTACGAGTATCGTTGCGCTGACTGCAAAAAGCTCACCAGCGTGTTCACGCGCTCGATGCAGGTGGACGCGCAGCCCGCCTGCCAGCACTGCGGGTCGGCCCACAGCCCGGCAATCTGGCGATAGTTCAGCACGCGATCTTCCAGCGGCGCGCTGCCTTGCTTGCGGAGACGCGCCGTGGGTGCCCGGTAGGGCGCTTCCAAGAGCGGACAGATCCGTTGCCGAAGCGTTTCCTCCGGCTGGGCTGTCAGCTCTTCGTAGCTCAGCACGACGCTGCGGCCTTCCAGATCCTCGCTCGTCAGCAGGGCGTGGTACGAAGCTCGGATCTGCTGGCAATAGTCTTTCAGCTTGCTCGGGTCGATCCACACCCGCGCATGCCGTGCCTGCTCGCCTGGAGAAAGATGCCATTGATCGGTCGCGCGGGCCGTCTCCAGCGAAACGAACTGCTCGATCAACGACCGACGATACAGGACGATGTAGCGCGCCTCGGGAAACGCCTCTGTCAGCAGCGAGACGCTAAGCCCGCAGCGCTGCATCTGGTCCAGCATCAGTTTGCACCCGCGCACCTGGCCTGACAGGACATGCAACGAGCGCTGGATGTGGCGCAGCGCGATGTCAGGCCGCGACTGGCGCTTGCCCAGACCAAAAGGCAGCACATCGCAAATCACCTCCGAAGCGCACTGCACGGTCGGCATCTGCTGCAGATAATCCAGCAGCAGAGTACTGCCCGAACGATGAGTCGCCACTACGAAAAACGGCCGGTATGGCGAGGCAGGCTTTGCATACCATGCGACGGCCAGTCGCGCCTGATGGGCGCGTTGCCGACATTTCAACCACAGACGGCTCCCCCGCTTGCGCAGCCGCTCAAGTCGCAGGCGATCTCGAACAGAATCCATGCAGGCAGCCGACCATGCCGTCATCTTCACATCCTCATGCGCACAGTGCTCGTCGCATTCTTTGATATTTGGTATCGAATGTAGGGATTGTGCTGTCTTAAAAGAACTTCCTTTTTGCGATCGATTCGCATGACTGTCGCCTGCTTGTCGGCAGGTCATGCCGGCGGGTGGAAAACGTTTTGTCCAGTGGCAAAAAGTCTTCCCTGCAAACGTCGCCAGTCTTTGAGCAGCCGCAACTTTTCCAACCCTCGCCTGCCCAGGGTCCTTGGCACGAACCTCGATCGTGTAGAGATATTCTCCATAATCTGGACAAGTTTCCGTGGACGAACCAATTGCGCTCGAGCGGCGCGTGTCGGAGGTTCGCGATATGTGTGCATCTGCTGACGCGACCTTCCGAGGAAGGTAAACTACACACCCGGCAGGATTCCCGGAGTCCGACCCATGTGCCCGCGCCCGCTGGCTTTTCGGTTCGCGTTGGTCGCGCTGGCAGCCGCCCAGGCGCTGGCTTCTTCCCCGGCCTTGCCGAGCGATCCACCTGCCGCGCTCGCCCCACCTGCCTCCCCCGCCTCAAAAGAACAAAATTTCGAGTTTTTTGAAAAGCAGGTCCGGCCGATTCTCGCGACGCGATGCTACGAATGCCACAGCGGCCGGGTAGATAAACCTAAGGGCGGCCTGCGATTGGACTTGCGCGAAGCCGCGTTCAAGGGCGGAGACACGGGACCTGCCATCGTGCCAGGCAAGCCGCGGGAAAGCC
>JAIMBE010000230.1 GCA_023511565.1 Bacillota bacterium | reverse complement strand
GCTGCACACTAGTCCCGTTATGTCTTTGTGCCCAAGGCGGCCTAAGGCAGCAACCAAATGTGGGTTGTGGATAGACGCGCTGCGGTCGCGTCCGTTGCGGTGGTCGATAAGCGTCCGATCACCAACGGCAAATGCGGCCACGACGGAGCGTGGCCCTTGTATGTTTTCAGTATTGCGATCAGTGCTGAGTTTGGTAAGAAAGAAGCGGGCTGCTCCGCGTAGTGAGCGTAAGCGAACGAAGCGGAGCAGCCCGGCCGACCGCGAGATCGCGTGGCCCCAGGCCCTCGAGGCCGTCTTGGAGCTTGATCCCGGTCGGCTTTGCGAGTTCAACCCGAACAGTCGCTTGGGCCTCTGCCTCCGGCAAGCCCGCATTTGCAAGGAAGGGTGATCTCGCCTCGCATATCGCACAACTGGCCACAGAAGTACGCAGGAAAGGGCAATCTCATGTCGCAAAACTTGCCGCAGAAAGGAGTTTCGGTGGGGATTGATGTTGCCAAGAACCACCTGGACGTGAACTTTGCTCCTACCCGGGAGCCGCTGAGGCTGGCCAATGCTCGGGACGGACACACCGAACTGGTGGCACGCCTGTCGAGCATGGAGGTGCGCATCATCGTGCTGGAAGCCAGCGGGGGCTACGAGCGGGAGGTGGTGGCCGAACTGGCCACCGCCGGGCTGCCGGTGGTGGTGCTCAATCCCCGTCAGGTGCGCGACTTCGCCCGGGCCACCGGACGCCTGGCGAAGACCGACCAGATCGACGCGGCCGTGCTGGCCGACTTCGGCTTGGCCATTCAGCCGCCGCAGCGCCCGCTTCCCGATGAGCAAACCCTGCAAATGCGGGAAAAACTGGCCCGTCGCCGCCAGTTGGTACAGATGATTGTTGCCGAACGCAACCGCCTCCAACGGGCCAGGGCGGCCAGCGTCCGCCGCAGCATCGAGGCCGTCCTTGAGTTGCTGCAAACACAACTCCGCCAGGTCGATGACGAGCTGGACCAGGCCATCCGCCAGTCGCCCGTCTGGCAGGAAAAGGTCCAACTGCTTCGGAGCGTCCCTGGCATCGGGCCTCAAACTGCCTTGATGCTTCTGTTCTGCCTTGTGGAACTGGGACTCTGCTCCCGGCAGCGGATCGCCGCCCTGGTCGGCGTGGCCCCAATGAACAACGACAGCGGACAGTTCCGCGGCCGACGAACCATCCGGGCCGGCCGCGCCGAGCTGCGCTGCTGCCTGTACATGGCCACCCTGACCGCAATAAGACGTAACCCCAAAATCCGCCGTCATTACGAAAAACTTGTAGCTGCTGGTAAACCCAAAAAACTGGCCCTGGTTGCCTGCATGCGCAAACTGCTGACCATACTCAACGCCATCGTCCGCGACGGTAAACCGTGGCAAACCGCCCCGGCTACCACTTGACAACCAACACAGTCGCTCCAAGTCGCCAAAAAACGTGCGCGCAAAAGGCGCATAATTTCCGCCGTAAGACACTATTGACATTCGCAAAACGTGGCGACACGCCACACCAGGAAAAACCTTATATCAGGCGGTCACTACCTTTGGCGAAGATCAATAGATGCTGAATCGCCGAACGCCCTGAGAGCGGCATCGGCCGTAATGCCACAGTTCCCTGTGGCGATTCACTGCTGTACCGCAAAGCGGTAGTTGAGGATTCGCGAGCCGCCGATCTCTTCTGCCCGAAGCCACAGCGTCTTGCCGAGCAACTGGCGTCCGTCGGGCAGCGTGAACACGGTGGATTCGGCGCCATGGGGGCCCAGGGCGACGAAAGTTTTCTGGCGGCGGCGGTCGGGGGCGAACAGTTCGCAGCGGAACTGGGCTGGGATGGGGCGCTGAAGCCGGAACCGGGCGCAGATTATGTGGCGCTGGTGGACAGCAACATGGGCTACAATAAAGTGGATGCGGTGCTGGAGCGTTCCATGCGCTATCAGGTAACTTGGCCGGACGGTCCCGATGCGCCGGCCCTGGCGACGCTGGCCGTCACCTACCGCCACCCGCTGAAGGTCGAGGGCCATGTCTGCGACCCTAGCTCCAACTATGGTCTGGTCTACACCGACATGATCGAGCGGTGCTATTT
>JAIMBE010000229.1 GCA_023511565.1 Bacillota bacterium | reverse complement strand
GTAAAACCCAGTTCAATGGCCCGCCGGGCCACGGCCAGCGCGTCTCCAGCATTGCGCACCCCGCTGCCGAGCACCGAGTTGATATTCACGTGGAATTCGGCATGTTCGGCCAGCAGTCGCAGCTTCCCGTCGAGCACCTTCAGGCTTTTCTTGGAGACCTCGTCCGGCAGCACATTGTCAATGCTGATCTGCAGGTACTCCAGCCCGGCGCGATTCAGCTCCTCGATGCGCCGCGCTGTCAGCAGGTAGCCGTTTGTGATCAGACCGGCGATCATCCCGTGCTGCCGGATGCGCCGGATGATGGCGTCCAGCTCCGGATGCAACAGCGGTTCGCCCCCGCTGATGGTCACGATCGAGGTCCCCAGGCTGGCCAGCCAGTCCACCCGACGGAACATCTCCTGGGTCGGGACGGGCTTGGAATGGTCGTCGTACTCGTTGCAGTAGGCACAGGAAAGATTGCACCGACGAATCGGAATGATGTGCGCCAGCACCGGGTGGTCGGTGGAAAGCAGTCCGCGAACGATCATCCGCAGGTCTTTGTAGCGACGTTGCAGGAACTTGCCCGTCCGGCGCAGCCGTCTGCCCAGCGTCATACCGAGTGCCATCCTCGTGAGCCGAACTTCACCTGACCTGCTTGTGCCCGGGACCGCCGCGCCCGGCTTTCGCTGGCGACCTCCGGTCCTCTGGGCTAGGCTTCTGGCAATGGGTATCCCCGGTTCGAAATCGGGCTCATCCTATACCAAACCCTTGGCCGGTGTGCAAGTTTTTCATTGCATGGGAGTTCTAGATGGTTGAACGGCAACCCTCTGCAGCCGAGCCGTTCTGGCTACCGAAGATTCCCCGGCGCTGGACGCGCTTGATTCCAGCGGTGAACGTTTGCGCGGAACAACGCAGCACTTCTCCCGGGCGGGTTGAGTTCCTTATCCTGCCCGTTTGCGCCAGTAGCGCGCCAGTCCGTACCAGCACTGTTCGGGTGCCGTGCCCACCAGGTGTCTGCGAACAGCCTCAGCGGGCAGTTCGCGGTACAGTTCGGCTTCGACCTGCTGTAGGAACCAGCCGACGCGCTCGGCATCAGAGCCCTGCTGCGCCAGCGTCTGCCGAGCGTATTCGGCCCAACGCGTGATACGCTCCTCGAGCTGTGCCAAGTGTGCTTCCACATCACCGGCTGGCCCGAAGTGGGTTGGAAACAGCCGTTCTGGCCGCCAGCTTCGAATCTGCTGCCAGCTTCTCGGCCAGACCTCCAGGTCGATGTCCGGCGGGGGCGTCAGCGGCAGCACAAGGGTATACCCCGGATAGCGCAGCCCGCACGTGTCGCCCACGAAGGCGATGCCGGTACTGGCATCGAAATAGCTGACGTGGTGCGTGGCGTGGCCGGGCGTATAGGCCACCGCGATCTTCCGCCCGGCAAGCGCAATCGTTTCACCGCCCCGCAGCACCTGCAGATTGCCGGCCGGCACAGGTGCCACTTCGCCCCACAACCGCTGCATCTGGTCGCCATAGAGTCGCGCGGCACTGAGCAGCAGCCGCGAGGGGTCGGTCAGGTGCACGGCACCGCGCTCCTGCACATAGACGCGCAGCCGGGGATTTCGTCGCACCAGCGCTCCGCAGGCACCCGCGTGGTCCAGATGAATGTGGGTCAGCAGCAGCGCAGTCAGATCGGTCAGTCGGAGGCCGCGGCCCGCCAGCTCGCCCTCCAGGGTGTCCAGACAGGTCGTCGGCCCAGGATCAACCAGTGCCAGCTCGCCATCGCCCTCGAGCAGGCAAGTGGCAATCGCTTCCGGATAGCCCAGATACTTCAGGTCGATCAGGGTCGTTTTTGGCGCAATCGCTTGCAACGCACCTCCTCGGGTTGCCTCCGCCACAGACGGAAACCGGCAACCCCACGCTGACCACGCGATTCTACCGCGATTTCAGAACCAGTCGGATTTTGCAACCAGCAGGCTCTCGACAGGGAACGGTGCGGGAGCCTCCGTTTCGCGAGCCAACCGTGGCTGGCTGTGTTACCCTACTTTGGATGGTTTTGGATGGACGACCCCACGCGGGGCTGTAGCTCAGATGGATAGAGCAGCGGTTTCCTAAACCGCGTGTCGGAG
>JAIMBE010000228.1 GCA_023511565.1 Bacillota bacterium | reverse complement strand
GGGTGCGGCAGATGCAGCGGCCGCCAGACGGTTCATGCCTGTCGTCGCGGCGGTGGAGCCACGAAGCGCAGCGCGACACCGCGTCCGCTCCAGACGATTCAGCACCGCGCGGCGGCCCACGGACCCCGCTCCAGCTCGCCTCGAAGGCGCCGCTCAGGGCACCGTACGCCGTGCGGGGCTAAGTGTGAAATATTCCGTGAAGCTGCGCTTCGGCGGCCCGACGTCCGGCAAGCCCGGCAGAAACTGGCGAGCCACCGCGCGAAATTGTCGTCCGAGTTCCGAGGAAGGATCCACATGCGTGCCCTGCTCTAGAGCCTTGTGGACCCCTGCATAGTCATTCGGAAGCGTAGCGGCCACCGTGTGCCCCAGCAGGCGCTCAATCTCCTGGATGCCGACCGGCATGCGCTTGTGCGCGCGGTTGAGCACGAGCTTGACACGGTGGTCGAGTTCCAAGGACCGCAAAAACGCCAGTTTTTCCCGGGCCAGGTGCAGTGCCGGCAGCTCCGGGGTCGTGATCAAAAGAATCCACTTGGATTCGTGCATTAGTTCCAAGGAGTGTTTTTCCATGTTCCCGGAGAGGTCCAGGCAAATCGCCTTGTAATGGCGCCGGCAAAAATCCAACAGTGCCAGCAAGGGCGCCGGCTCGACCCGGAAGCCGACCTCCACTCTGCCCGCAGGCAGCACGTCGAGGTTCGCCGTCGAACAGACCAGTTGCTGCCATACGCTGTCGTCCAGCCGCCCCGCGCGTTCGACTGCATCAATGACGGAGTAGGTTGCATCCAGCTTCAACATGAACCCGACGATGCCACAGTTCAGATCGAAATCCGCCAGCAGCACCCGGGTCTGCGGCTGTGCCGCCAGGGCCATACTCAGGTTCACAGCTACGGTGGTGGCACCCACGCCCGCTTTGGCGGGGAGGAAACACAGCACCAGATCGGTGGTTTCCAGCGGGAGAGGCGCCCGCCGCACCCGCTCGGCAACGCGCGCCAGTATGTCGTTCAAGGTTTCTGGCGAAAACGGCGCCGCCAGAAACTCCCGAACGCCGGCTCGCATCAACTCCAGCAACAGACTGGGATGACTGGCCTCGTGAAATGCCACAACTTCCAGACCGGGCTGATACACCTCGGCGGCCTTCGCCACCTCGAGCGCTTCAGGCAGCGAGGCCACGCTGAGGAAAAGAATTCGCGGGGCATGGGTACGCACCATTCGCTCCAACTGAGAGCGAGTCGGATACTCGTGAACCTGCCGCACGATCTCCACAGCGCCGTGTGTGATCAGCGCGGCCTCCAAACGCTGCGCCTGTTCCCGATCCGGACAAATTACGACTGCCCGCAGCACGCACACCCTCCTGGTTTCAACTTACCGGGATCCTGCCGGGAGACCAATCCGCCGAAGGCCTGAGTTTGTTTCTGGAAACGCCTGAGGGACAGCGCCAGCCGGCTGTGTCGACTCGCGTGGACAGTTCGGAACCGGCAGGGGCGGACGAAGCCGCCAAGCCCCTTCCGGAAGCGATATCGTGGTCGTGATCATGCGTGCTCGAAGCTGCTTTCTGGTTCTGGGATTGGTCGCGGCGGCCTGCGGTGGGCTGGCGCAGCCACAGCGAACGCTCCGCGTCGCCGGGGCGCAGATTCCCGTTACACGCGACGTACACGCCAATGCCCGGGCTCTGGAGCGCGCGCTTGACTACGCGGCCTCCGAGCGCGCCGACATATTGGTGACCCCGGAAGGCTCGCTGAGCGGTTACCACACAAACTTCGACGCGCGCCTGACGGCCGCGCTGATGTCGATCCAATCGGTCAAGGGGGTCGAGGTCGGCGACGGCTTCGCGCTCGCGACCCGTCCGGGATCCCGGGCGCACGACGAGATCCTGGTGCGAGGCGGGCGCCTGGCCCGGCGGACGGCTCGAGCCGGCGGGATCGAAGGGGGGATCTCGACCGGTCAGCCGATCCGCGTGCGCGCCGCGATGAAGCCGTTCTCGACCGTGCCCCGGCCGCTGGCGACGGTGGACCTCGCGACCGGGGAGCCGGCCACCGCGATCCGTCAGCGCACCGACGTGTGCGCCGTGCCCGCCGGCGCGGTCGTCGGGGAGGCCGTGGTCGCGTTCGTGCTGGCCGAGGCGATGCTGGAGAAGTTCGGCGGGGACTCCCTGCCCGAGACGCGCCGCAACCTCGAGGCGTACGTGGAGGGGCTCCCGTGATCGTCTACCTGGTCGGGAT
>JAIMBE010000022.1 GCA_023511565.1 Bacillota bacterium | reverse complement strand
GGCGCAGGGCACCCACCTGGTAGCGGGGTTCAGAATCGAGCACCACACGGCGAAGCGGATCGCTCCTGTTTTCTTTTGACGGCGCCCGCCGGCACCCGTCTGTGTCTGGGAGGGCGCTGGACCTGGGTGCCGGCGGAACCCCTGCGTACCGCAGCGAAAGCACCCGGAACAAACTTCGTTCTGAGATAACTGGCTCATGCGGATCCTTTTCATCGGCGACATCGTCGGTTCCCCCGGCCGGCAGATTCTGCGCGAGCGGTTGACCGATCTGGTGGCGCTGCACGGCGTTGACCTGGTGCTGGCCAACTGCGAAAACGCCGCCTCCGGCTTTGGGATTACTCCAAAACTGGTCGAAGAGTTGTTGGATTGCGGCATCGCAGTGCTCTCCGGCGGTAACCACATCTACGACCGCAGGGAAATTCTCGACTACATTCCGCACCAACCCCGGCTGCTCCGCCCGGCCAATTTCCCACCCGGCTCACCGGGCAGCGGACTGTTCGTGGGCGCTGCCCGAAACGGCGAGGGGTTTGCGCTGCTGAACCTACAGGGACGCACGTTCATGCAGCCGATTGACTGTCCGTTCCGGACGGCGGAGAGCGAGCTGGCGCGCATTCCTGCCGAAGTCCGCACCATCATCGTAGACATGCACGCCGAAGCCACCAGCGAAAAACAGGCCATGGGATGGTACTTGGACGGCCGGGTCACTGCGGTGGTGGGCACGCACACTCACGTCCCCACCGCCGACGAGCAGATTCTGCCGGGTGGCACCGCCTATATCACCGACGTGGGCATGACCGGCCCGCACGACGGCATCATCGGCATGGAAAAATCGGCCATCCTGGGCCGATTCCTCGACGGGCTGCCGCGCCGCTTCGAAGTCGCGGCCGGCAATGTGCAGATCAACGCCGTGCTGATTGAAACTGACACAGTGCGTCGGCTCGCGGGCGGGCGGGCAGCAGCCCATTCGATCCACCGGCTGCGGATTCGGCTGGACTAGCGTGCCGCCGGCGTGGCCGAATCAACGGTTCTCAGAAAAAAGGGGATCACCGCCGAGGGCACCCCCAGGCAAGTTTCGGGAAAGGACTACCAACGGCTCCGCGGATGTCCGCAGCCGTGGCCATGGATGTGCCGGCCGCGTCCGTGAGCCGCGCGGGGCAGCACCACCACGCCGCCATTCGGCAACAGGACCACTCCCCCGGTGTGCCCAGCGCCGCGGTGCAAACGGCCGTGGCGCCCCAGTTGGCGGTCCACTGCGCCGCCCACCCCACGCCAATCCCGGCCCGACCGGACGCCGCATTCCCGATACAGCCGCGCCAGCTTCAGCCGGCGCTGCTCGGCTTGCCGGCTGCCGAGACCATGCCGGCGGAGGTCGCGCAGCAGTTTGGCTTCTTCCCGTTCGATGCGTGTGCGGCAGTTGCGAAGTTCCCACGGGTCGGCCTGCACAGCTCCGCCCATCAGCAGCATCCCGAGGGTGGCACCAAAGAACGCACTCAGCCAACCTGCTTTGGAACCCATCAGCCCCTCCCGACGACGAGAACGCCCACGTTGAGCGTGGTGGCGCCGACCTGTATCGTCGCCCTCAGGGATGGATGGCGGTGGTCTGTTGCGGGTTGTCTGAGTCGGGGGACCACGCTTCCGGACGGGGTTCTACTCCCACCACGGCGGGTCGGGATGGGGGTGGTATTTCTCCATGTGACGGCGGACGCGAACGAACGCCTCCTCGACGGTGTCAGCGAATTCCAGGAGCGCGTAGTCGCGCTCGCTGATGGTTCCGGCAGCCACCATCGCGCGGAAATCAATCACGCGCTGCCACCACTTCCGACCATAAATGAGAATCAGATGCCGCCTTTCGATTTTTCCGGTCTGGGAGAGTGTCAGCATCTCCCACAGTTCATCCATCGTGCCGAAGCCGCCGGGAAAGACAATCAGGGCTTTAGCCAGTTGTGCAAACCACAGTTTGCGCATGAAAAAATAATGGAACTGAAAATTCAGCTCCGGACTGATGAAGCGGTTGGTCCGCTGCTCGCGCGGAATTTCGATGCTCAGCCCGATCGACTTCCCACCCGCCTCACTGGCCCCGCGGTTGGCTGCCTCCATGATCCCGGGACCGCCGCCCGAGCAGATCACAAATCGGCGGGGATTTTCTCCGAGGGTCCGCGCCCACTCCGTAATCCGCCGTGCCAGCGCGCGTGCGTCTTCGTAGTACTGCGACATTTCCAGCGCGCGCCGGGCGGCCTGCAGCCGGCGCTTCTGTTCCGGCGTGAGCTGCCCGCGGAGGGATTTCTTCAGTCGGGTCAGGTTGGCTTCGGCGCGCTCGCGGGGAAGCACCCGAGCGGAGCCGAACATGACAATCGTGTCGCCGACTCGCTCCGCCTTCAACCGTTCCAGTGGGTCCAGATACTCGGCCAGAATGCGCAGCGGACGCGCGGGCCAGCTCTCCATGAATTTGTAATTGTGATAGGCGAGCAGGGGCAGCCGCCTTCCCTGTGGACTCATACTAAGCTCCCTGGTGCTGTTGCGACGCGCATGGCGTGTTCCGCCTCACAGCCCATTCTACGCGACCGGTTCGGAGGATGCAGGGCTGGCAGCCCTTCAGGTTCCCACCAGGCAGCAGAGAGACACGACGCGAAACCACTTTCGGCGTGGATGTCGCGGCGCGCCCGAGATCAGAATTGCGGCGCTTCGCTCTGCGGTGTCTTCGCGGCCTGCTGAAGCTGGCGCAAGACTTCCTGGAGTTGCGCTGCGTTCGGGGCGTTGGGGGTATCCTGCAGATAGGTTTCCAGCGCTCGTGCAGCGCGGGCGGCGTCGTTGCGTTTCAAATAGATGCGGGCGAGGTGAAATTGCGCTTCCGAGACCTGTTTTCCACCCAGTTCATAGGAGCGCAGCAATACGGGCTCTGCCTGATCTTCCCGGCCCTCGAGGAGGAGGGCCACGCCGTAGAGTAACTGCGCTTGGGCGTTCCTCGGCTGCAGTTGCACGGCGCGATCGAGAAACCGGGCCGCCTCATCCGGCTGGCCCTTGCGCACCAGACACAGGCCCAGGTTCAGCAGCACGTTGGCCGCCGTGGGATCAATCTCCACCGCCCGGCGCAGGTGCACTTCCGCTGCCTCCAGTTGACTCTCCCGCAGCAGGAGTACCGCCAGCTCGTTGCGGGCCTCCACATAGTCCGGAAACTGTTGGATCGCCGCTTCAAAACGCACACGGGCTTCGCCAGGCCGGTTCTTCCGCACCAGCTCCACGCCGCGCTCAAACTCGCGCCGCGCACCTCGGGGCACAGGCGTCAGCGCCGCTGCGCTCGTGATGGAGTGTTCGGGTCTGGTCGTTGCCGGCTTTTCCAGCCGGCGCAGATAGACGTGCACAAAGGGGCTGATGCCTGAGGGAATAAAATCCACCACCGTCTCCGCATAGCTTGCGTCATCGGATTCCACGCGGATGATCTGCACCACCTGCGTGCGCCCCTGAAACTCGAACCGCCCGAGCGTGTCGGTGTAGATGTACTCCGGCCGGCTGCGCGGGCTTTGCTCCCGAACCTCCAGGCGAATCTGTCGCCGCAAAGGCAGGCCGTCCGGGCCATAGACCTGCCCGCGGATGATCACACCCCCGACCGGTGATTGGATGGCCACCTGAGCGGCAGACGGTTCCGCTCTGGTCAAGCAGAACGACACCAACCCCAGCCAAAAGCAGAAGGTGGTTCGGCGCATTGCGGTCCCCTCCCCGCGCGAATAAGCGGTGTCGTATTTCCTCAGCAACCTCGCTGCTATCGTGCACGCCAACCCGTGCCGCAGGCACGATGTGTTCTGTCCGCGAGTGGTGCCCGGGGTGGGAGTTGAACCCACACGGGGTAAAATCCCCAGAGGATTTTAAGTCCCCAGCGTCTGCCGTTCCGCCACCCGGGCTAAGCAAAACAACATTAACACAAACTAAGACCCATCCGGGCGCATTCCACGCCGTTCTGGTCGCGTTGCGTCCACCCGGACTCACCTCACCGCATCACCAGTCAGCACCAAGGGTGGCGAGTTGACCTTCAGCGCAATCGGCCGGTGTAGAGCGCCATACCTACCGCCGACTTGATGCCCAGCCGTGCCAGGGCACGTACCTCCCTGCGGCTGCGGATGCCGCCGGCCGCCGTGATGGGCAGCGAGGTCAACCGCCGCAGCGCACGAAACCAGGCCAGGTTTGTTCCGCGCAGACGGCCCTCGCGATCCACGCACGTGCAGAGAAACTCTGAGCAGTACGGTTCCAGTTGCGCCAGCACCTGCTCCGGTCGCAGCCGCAGCCGCAGCCGCCAGCCGCGCACGACGATGCGTCCCCGTTCCGCATCGAGCGCGAGCATCACTCGCTGTCGGCCGACCCGGTCGACGAGTCGTTCCAGGAAGGTCGTGTTCACTTGTCCGCTGCGGAATGCGGCCGTGCCGAGAATCACCTTCTCCGCTCCCCAGCCGAGGATGCGCTCGGCCTGCGCGACGGTGCGGATGCCGCCGCCGACTCGCACGCGCAGACCGAATCCCTGTGCCGCGCGACGACACAACGCGCGCACCAGGGCGGCGTTGCTCCCGCCACGGATCGCAGCGTCCAGGTCAATCACATGCAGATAGCGGTAGTTCCGGAACCGCTCCAACAGACCGAAGACGTCGTCTACCGCCAGCGCGAGCCGTCGCCCGTGCACCAGTTGCACAGCGCGGCCACCCTGCAGGTCAATGCACGGCACGATCATCGTCGTACTCATTCGCTCAGGCGCACCGGGATGCACAGCGTGGCCAGGGAACGCTTCAGCGCAGCAATCGCACAAAGTCCGTCGTGAAAGATCGAAGCCGCCAGTGCCGCGTCGGCCCGCCCCTGGCGGAACACTTCAGCAAAATGCTCCGCGCAGTTCGCGCCGCCCGACGCGATGACGGGTACGGGTACGGCGCGGGCCACCGCAGCCGTCAGCGCGCAGTCGAAGCCGTCGCGGGTTCCGTCCCGGTCAATCGAAGTCAGCAGAATTTCACCCGCGCCGCGCGCGACCGCTTCGCAGGCCCAGGCGACCGCAGCACGGCCGGTTGGCTCGCGTCCGCCGCGTACGAACACCTCCCAGGTTTGTCCGGTCCACTTCGCGTCCACGGCGACCACCACGGCCTGGGAACCGAACGCCTGCGCGAGTTCGGTGATCAGTTCCGGTCGCTCCACCGCTGCGGTGTTCACTGTAAGCTTGTCGGCACCGGCCTGGAGCACGGCGTGGCCGTCTTCGAGCGAACGGATCCCTCCGCCTGCCGTCAGGGGGATCGCCAGCTCACCCGCCACCCGACGAATGGTTTCCAGAAACGTCGGTCGTCGATCCCGCGCGGCGGCAATGTCCAGCACTACGATTTCGTCGGCACCTTCTCGGTTGTAGCGTGCGGCCAGCACGGCAGGATCACCGACATCGCGCAGCGCCTCGAAGTGCACACCCTTGACCACTCGCGCCCCGTCCGTATCCAGGCAGGGAATGATGCGCCGGGCCAGCGTCACCGAATCGCCTCCAGAAAGTTCCGCAACACCTGCAGGCCGGCCGCGCCCGATTTTTCTGGATGGAACTGCACGGCCATCACATGGTCCTGCTCGACAACTGCCGCGAAACGTGCGCCGTGCTCGCACACGGCGCAGACGTGCGGACCCTCGTCGAGCGCCGCGTAGGCATGGGCGAAGTAGAACCAGGCCGCTTCGGCGATCCCGCGCAGCAGCCGGCTCGGGCGTACCGGTCGAATCTGGTTCCAGCCCATGTGCGGCAGCTTGACAGTGCGGGGCAGCTCGCGCACCGTCCCGGAAAACAGGCCCAGGCCGGTGCATTCCGGAGCCTCCTCGCTGCCTGCGTACAGGGTCTGCAATCCGAGGCAGATGCCCAGCAGAGGCACGCCGTTCGCTACGGCGAGCCGGATCGGTTCTTGCAGGCCGCGGGCGGCCAGCACGCGCATCATCGCGGCAAAGTGGCCCACACCGGGCAGCACAATGGCCCGGGCACCTTCCAGTTGTTCGGGCACGGTCACACGGCGGGTGTCCGCGCCCAGCCGTGCCAGGGCGCGTTCGACCGAAGCCAGGTTGCCCGCGCCGTAGTCCACCAGAGCGAGCATCAGAGCACTCCTTTGGTGCTCGGCACGATGCGTTTCAGTTGCGGATCGCGCGCGGCGGCAAACCGCAGTGCCCGTGCAAAAGCTTTGAACAACGCCTCGACCTGGTGGTGGGTCGAGCGCCCGTACAGCAGCCGCAGATGCAGGTTGGCCCGCGCCGCCTGCGCAAATCCCTGAAAGAAATCCTCGACAAGCTCCGTCTGCAGTTGCCCGACGCGCTGCGCCCGGAACCGGGCGTGGAACACACAGAAGGGACGACCACTGAAGTCCACCGCAGCGGCGGCCAGCGTCTCGTCCATGGGCATCAGGAAGTAGCCAGCGCGCAGGATGCCCCGCTTTGAGCCGAGCGCCTGCCGCACCGCTTCACCCAGCGCAATGCCGGTGTCTTCCACGGTGTGGTGCTGGTCCACGCCCAGGTCGCCGGCCGTGGAAATTTCCAGGTCCAGCGCGCCGTGGCGGGCCACCAGTTCCAACATGTGGTCGAAAAACGGGATGCCGGTGTGGACACGCGCGCGGCCGCGCCCGTCCAGATTCACCCGGACCCGGATGTCGGTTTCGCGCGTGGTGCGCTGAAGGCTGGCTATTCTCGGTCGAGCCATGGCTCAATCTCCGCGACGTGACTCAGCAGAGCGAGTGCGCCCAGCCGGCGCAGCTTCGCTCCGCGCAGCCGACGCGCCAGACTGTTGCGCGGCAGCACACCGAGAAACGGTACGCCCGCCGCACGGGCGGCCAATGCGTCGTCCACGTTGTCTCCCAGATAGATGGCGGTGTCGGGCCGGCGGCGGCGCAGAATCCGCAACAGACCCTCGGGGTCTGGTTTCCTGCGACGCACATCGTCCTGCGTAACGGTGCGTGCGAAAAATTCCTCCACACCAAAACGCTGCAGCGTGCAGCGCAACTCGCGCCGGGTCCGTCCGGTGAAGAGGGCCAGCTCGGCGCGGCGTGCCAGCCGGCGCAGTACCGGACGCGGCAGCAGCCAACGTTCGCGGCAGACGAAACCCTTCCCGTTCCGTCCCCAGTAGAGCGCAGTGCACAGACGCTTCACGGTGGCGAACCGGACACGACCCCCCAGTCGGCGAATCCACGCATAGCTCAGCTCCCAATCGTCGTTGAACCCCGAGCGGCTCCGCCACCGCTGAATTTCCGCGCGCGCCACCCGTCGGCCGGTGCACTGACGCACCACCGCGAGAATCGTGCGGTCAAACGATTCACGCACATCCACGAGCACGCCATCCACATCGAAAATGATCAGCTCCGGAGGTTTCACCAGAGTGCCTCCAGCGCACGCACCAGCCGACGCGTCTGCGCCGGCGTGCCTACGGTGATGCGCACGTAGCCGACGCGACCGAAATCGCTGCGCCGGTCGCGCAGCAGAATCCCCTGTCGACGCAACGCCCGGAGCACAGCCTCCGCGCGGCGGCCGAAATCCACCAGCACGAAGTTGGCGGCGCTGGGGAACTGCGGAATGCGCAGCCGCTCCAACCCCGCAACCAGGATCTGTTTGCCCGTCCGCACCGCCCGCAGATATTCGCGCAGGAAGCGCCGGTCGCGCAGGGCCTGCTCGGCGGCCACGAGCGCCGGCGTGGCTACGGGATACGGGCTCTGGGCCCGACGAAACAGTGGGGCGGCGCGCCGGTGCGCGAACAAACACCCCACCCGCAGGCCGGCCAGGCCAAACGCCTTGGAAAACGTGCGCGTGACCAACAGCTGCGGATACCGCCGAACCCAGGGCAGAACGGTGACGTCACTGAACTCCGAGTACGCTTCGTCCACCAGCACCCAGGTTCGCGGCGCGGCCTGCAGAATGCGGCGCAGCACCGCAAGCGGCACCAGCGTTCCGGTCGGGTTGTTCGGATTGGCAAGAACGAACAATCGCGGTCGCTGCGCCAGCGCACGCAGCACCGACGGTTCGGGGAACTGCATCTGGGCGCCGTAGCGCAGCACGAGCAGTCGCGCGCCCGCACGCTCCGCGTAGAAGCGGTACATGGCAAAGGTCGGTTCGACGAGCACGACCAGGCTGCCCGGCTCGACCACAGTGTCCACTGCCAGTCGCAGCGCATCGTCGGTACCCGCCGTCAGCAGCAACTGCCCGGCGGGGACGCCGAACCCGCGTGCCAGTCGCTGCTGGATGCGCTCGTATTCCGGATAGACGGCCGCTTCTTCCTGCGTCAGCCGACGCAAGGCGTCCAGCGCGCGGCGCGAGCAGCCCACCGTGTTTTCGTTGAAGTCCAATCGCAGGGCGCCGCGCCGGTTGCCCAGCGGCGGCTGATAGGCCGCCATCCGCAGCACCGAACGCCGCACCGGTGGCAATGCGCTCACGGCTGCCTTCCTCGCGCAGCACCCGCGCTGCGCTCCTGCCGGATGCGTACTGCGCGCGCGTGCGCCATCAGGTTTTCCGCCCGCGCCAGCTCCAGCGCCACCGGAGCCAGTCGGCGCAACCCCTCGCAAGAGACCTGCTGCACCGCAATCGTCTTGACAAAGTCACTGGCATTCAGCCCGCCGCGCACCCGCGCCCAGCCCCCCGTGGGCAATACATGATTGCTTCCGGTTGCGTAGTCGCCGAGCGGCTGCGCGCTCCATGGCCCCAGAAATACACTGCCAGCGGCGCGGATCGCTCGCAGCAGGTTGCGCCCGGCTGCGGGCAGGCTCAGATGCTCCGGAGCGAACCGGTTGGCAAACTCGACGGCCGACCGCAACGTGCGCGCCACCAGGATTGCGCCGCACTCTTCGAGCGCACGCCAGGCCGGATTCGTTTCCGGCAACCCCCACAGCTGCTGGGCCACGGCCGCGCGCACCGCCCGTGCCAGCCGCCGCGAAGGGGTCACCAGGAACACCAGCGCATCGGGGTCATGTTCGGCCTGGGCGATCATATCCGCGGCGATCCAGTCGGGATTGCCTCCGCTGGCGAGCACCACCAGCTCGGTGGGCCCGGCGGGCAGGTCGGTGGCACAGTCGCGGCTGACCAGTTGTTTGGCCGCGGTGACATACCGGTTGCCCGGGCCGAAGATTTTCTCGACACGTTCCAGCGACTCGGTCCCGTAGGCCAGCGCCGCGATCGCCTGTGCCCCGCCGATGCGGAACAGTTCACGCACGCCGAGCAGGTCGGCCGTCGCCAGCAACGCTGGCGAAGGTTGGGGGCAGGCCACGACAATGCGCCGCACGCCGGCCACCTGTGCCGGGATGACCGTCATCAGCAGCGTGGAGAGCAGTGCGGCGCGTCCGCCGGGGATGTAGCAGCCGATCGACTCCAGCGGTTGCATCTGCTGGCCGACGCAGACTCCGGGTGCGACGCGGAGACTCCAGGAACGCGGCAACTGCTGCTCGGCCACCCGACGGACGTGCTGCGCCGCGGTCCGCACCGCTTGCAGCAGGCTGCGCTCCACCTGACGGCGTGCGGCACGGAATTCCTCTGGCTGAGCGCGCAGTGCTGCCACCGATTCCCCGCGGATCCGATCCAGCCGCTGCGTCCAGGCCAGCAGCGCGCGATCACCGCGACGGCGCACGTCGGCCACAATCCGCGCGGCCACGCGCTCGGCGTGCGGATCAGCCGCCCGCCGGCGATGCAAGAGTTCGGCTTCCACTTCGGGGGTCAGCGTCAAAATACGCATGGGCTCACAGCACGATCTTGTTCAGGGGATACTCGACAATCCCCTGCGCCCGGGCCGCTTTCAGCCGCGGAATCAGCTGGCGCACGATGGTTTCATCCACCACGGTGTTCACCGCCACCCAGTCAGGATCGCTCAGTGTGGAAATCGTCGGATTTTTCAGTGCCGGCAGCACGGCGAGCACACCGGGCAGGTCGGTACGGCGTACATTCAGCATCAGACCCACCTTGTTGTACGCAGCAATCGCGCCCTGCAGCAGCAGGGCCAGGTTCTGAATCTGTTCCTGCTTGTGCGCATCGGCCCAGGCGTTTTGGTTGGCGATCAGGGTGGTGACCGATTCCAGCACGGTGTCCACGATGCGCAGATGGTGTGCGCGCAGCGAGCTGCCTGTTTCGGTCACCTCGACGATGGCGTCGGCCAGCTCCGGCACCTTGACTTCGGTTGCGCCCCAGGAGAATTCCACCCGCGCCGTCACGCCGTGGCGCGCCAGGTACTGCTGCGTCAGGCGGACGATCTCCGTGGCGATCACCTTTCCCTCCAGATCGTGTACCGAACGCACCGGAGAATCCTCGGGCACCGCCAACACCCAGCGCACGGGCGCCAGCCGCTGCTTGGCGTAGATCAGTTCGGCCACCTCGACGACCTCCGCGTCCGTCTCCAGCACCCAGTCACGCCCGGTGATGCCGGCGTCGAGCGCGCCGCTCGCAACATAGCGCGCCATCTCCTGCGCCCGTACCAGCGTGCAGGAAATCTCCGGATCGTCGATCGCAGGGTAGTAGCTGCGCGCGTTGACCGAAATGCGCCAGCCGGCGCGCGCGAACAGTTGCAGGGTGGCGTCCTGCAGACTGCCTTTGGGTATGCCCAGACGAAGCGGACTCATCGCTCTCCCTCCTGCCGGTACACCTGCGCCGGATCAAACACGCGTTCCGCGACCGGCTGCACCAGGCCATCCGGCTCCAGCCGGCGAAAGAAACAGCTGCGGTAGCCTTGATGACAGACCCCGGGACCGATCGTTTCGACACGGACCAACACAGCGTCGGCGTCGCAATCCACGCGCAGCTCGCGCAGACGGAGCTGGTGGCCGCTCTGCTCGCCTTTCCGCCACAGCGTCTGCCGTGACCGACTGTAGAAAGTTACCGCACCAGTGGCCAGCGTGGCCGCCAGCGCTTCCCGGTTCATGAATCCGAGCATCAGAACTTCGCCCGTAGCGAAGTCCTGTACGACGGCGGGAACCAGCCCATCGAGTTTGGAAAAATCCAACTCCATCGCTCCTCCGAAAACAAAAAACCCGCTGACGTCAGCCGCGTCAGCGGGTTACTGGTGCAACAGGCTCAGTGCGAATCAGTGCATGCACCCCCGCGGACACGACCACCCGCCGCGATGATGGTGGTGATGGTGGCGATGTGTCCGCAGTGTCATGCGCGCAGCACTTTAAACAGAGAGCTGAATTTTGTCAAGTCGTCGCTGACCGCCGAACGGTTCGGAGGCCCTTCGTCCGGCCGCCCGCAGAACGTGCTCAGACCTGCTCGTTCGATTCGTCTGCGGCCGCAGCATTCGCCTCGGGTATTCGCTCCGGAGCGGACTCACGGGAGTTGGTTTCCGCCGCGATCGCGCGGTCAGCGCCGGCCCGGTGTTCGCCCGGCCCGGCGTGAGCCTTGGGCAGATTCGGCGTCTCGGCGCGAGCCGCTGCGGTGGATTCCACTGCGGCGGCCGGCGCCTCCTGCAACGCGGCCCGTCGCGCGGCCAGCACCTCGGCCAGCAGCTCCACCAGGGCAGCGGCCTTGCTCCCGTCGGGATCTTTCTCCGGATTGAATTCAGTCACTTCGATTGCGGCCAGTTGTTTTTGTCGAACGAAGACTTCCAGCGCCTGGCGCACCTCGTTCCATCGCAACCCGCCGTGGTCCGGCAGATCGCAGGCGCCGAATTCGTCCGCGGCCACCACATCCACATCGAAATGGAGCAGCAGTTCCCGTCCGCCGGCCTGCAGTCGCTGGCCAACCGCTTCCGCCACAGCCGCGGCGCCTTGGTGGCTGATTTCCGCTGCGAAATATCGCAACATGGGTGAATGTTCCAGGAACTTCTGCTCTGGCAGATCCAGGCGGTCCAGACCAAACAGAGCAATTTCCGGCTCGCGCACCAGCGGCGGCTCGCCCCAGAAGCGCACCAACTCGGCAGCGCCTTTTCCGATCAGGTGCGCGATGACCATGCCGTGCAGCCGTCCCGAAGGTGTGGTGGCCGGCACATGCAGATCGGCGTCGCGGTCCATGTAGATCAGCGCGACTTGGCGAAAATACCGGCGCAGCCCCGCCACCGTGGCTAGGGCGATGGTGCAGTCGCCACCCAGAATCAGCGGAAGCGCGCCGGAACGGACTGCCTGCTCCACTTTCGGACGGAGCTCGTTCAGTGCCGCAAGGACGGCGGCCAGGTTGCGAACGCGCGGGGTCTCTTCATCCAGTTGAAACCGTTGCGGCTCGATGTCGCCCAGGTCGGTGACCTCGTATCCCGCTGTCCGCAGCCGTTCGACCAGTCCGGCCGCGCGCAGCACGGCTGGAGCGCGTTCCGAGCCGGGCGCCTGTGCGCCGGCGCTGGTCGCGGCCCCGATCAGGGCAATCTGGTTCGGTTGACGGACAATTTTGACCGCCAAATCGCACCCCTCGGCTCTGGAGTGTTGCCGATCTGTTTCTGCTGCGCCCTCAGCGGAGGACCGTCAGTTCAGCCGGCAGGCTGAACCGCACATCTTCGTGGATGACTGGCAGGTCGATCTGTTCCGTATACCCGAGACCCGCCAGCTTTTCGCTCACCTGCTCGACCAGAATTTCGGGTGCAGAAGCGCCAGCGGTCAGCCCGATGCGCTGCACGCCCTCGAGCAAGGTCGGGTCGATGGCGTTGGCATCCTCGATGAGCTTGGCGCGCACGCCGGCGCGTTCGGCCACCTCGACCAGCCGGTTCGAGTTGGAACTGTTCGCCGAACCCACCACCAGGACCAGCTCGACTCGCTGTGCCAGTTGCTCGACGGCTTCCTGCCGGTTCTGTGTCGCGTAGCAGATGTCGTCTGAAGCCGGACCGACAATGGCCGGGAAACGCTCGCGCAACCGCGCTACGATCTCTTGCGTGTCGTAGATGCTCAACGTGGTCTGCGTCAGGAAGGCAAGCCGGTTCGGATCGGGCACCTGCAGCGCATCCACTTCCTCGACCGAACCGACCACCACGGTACGATCCGGGGCTTCTCCCGAAGTGCCAATGATTTCCTGGTGATCCCGGTGACCGATCAGAATGATCGTGCGTCCCTCGCGGGCAAAGCGCACGGCTTCCATGTGCACTTTGGTCACCAGCGGGCAGGTGGCGTCAATCACCCGCAGCCGCCGTGCCACAGCCTGTTCCCGCACCTGTGGCGGCACCCCGTGGGCGCTGAACACCAGCACCGAACCCTCCGGCACTACCTCCACACTTTCCACGAAGATTGCGCCCCGCTTGCGCAACTGCTCTACGACGTACCGGTTATGGACAATTTCGTGGTGCACGTAGACGGGCGGGCCATACAGCTCCAGGGTCAGCTCCACGATATCCACCGCGCGGACGACACCGGCACAGAAGCCCCTCGGACGTACCCGCACCAGCAGTTTCCCTGCAGAATTTCCGGAAGGGATGGTTTCCGTTCGCATGTTCATCTAAAGCTGTATCATACCGTATTCCCCCGCCGGACGGCCACGCTGATTTCAACCGAGGTGTGCCTCTTGGCGGGTGCGTCAGGACTTGGGCATGCGGCGACCACGGCCAGAAGAGCGCGACGGCAGCCCTTCCAGGTTCGGCACCAACGGACGGGCATGCCCCGCACATTCCTCACGCAGGCGTCGCACCAGCCCGCTGCGCACCAACCAGGCCAGGGTTTCGATGAAGAAATTCCGGGAGTAGTGCAAACGCCGCGGTTCCGGCCAGTTCCGCAGGGAGTCGTGTCGCACCAATGCCGCCAGCGCCTGCTCGTGCAATTCGAAGCGCGGCGGGCGGTGCGTCAACCAGCGGATGTAGTGGAAGCTCTTCCGAAACAACGAATCGGCAGCCGCCACCAAGCGGCCGTGCAGCGCTCCACCCACCGGGTGAACAAACGCGAAGACCACGGCTTCAGGCGGCTGCCAGTCCAGCGGCGGACACGCATCCGCGTCGAGCAGGTACCCGACGAAAAATCCCGCGGCCTGCGGCGGCAGGTTTTCCGCGGCCGTTCCGGGCGCCGGAGCCCTGCCAGTTCCTGCTGGGGTACACAGGAACCACCATCCGCACAGCGCGCCGGTTTGCCGCACCGGACGAAACGTGCGCAGATAGGGTCGCGCGAGATCGCGAATCCAGAGCCGCGCCGATGCCGCAGTGCTCACCGGCCCTCGAACGGGTAGCGATTGCCGTCCAGCACAGCCGCGGCCACATTCCGCCGCAGAGCGATGGTGTTCACAGGATCGCGCCGGGTGAACCGCTTCAATGCGCTCAACTGCACGCGCAGGGGGTCTCCTTCGCTGACCGCGGCGAGCGCAGTCCGGGCCGCCTTTTCCAGCCGGTCGGTAGCGTCGTAGAGGAACACGCGCGTTGCATCCACCATCGCCCCGGCGCCGGCGTGACCCCGGCTGCGAACAGCTTTCTGTGTGCGCAGCAGACAGCTTTCCATGGCATAGATTTCCATCACCATGTCCGCCAGCTGGCCGATGACTTCCTGGTGCTCTTCCAGTTTTTCCCGGTGGCGCTGCACGGCTGTCCCGGCGGCCAGCAGGAACGCCTTCTTGCTGTTGGCTACGGCACGCTCCTCGGCGCCGAATTCGCCCTCCGGTTCTTCTTCCAGCGGGGGTCCGGCCAGAAGCTCGTCCGCCAGACGCAGGGCGGCCGGGATCAACGGCAGGGTGCCTTTCATGGCCCGCTTCATTAGCATCTGGACGATGAGCAGCCGGTTGATTTCGTTGGTGCCTTCAAAGATGCGGTTGATGCGGCTGTCGCGGTACGCGCGTGCGACGGGATACTCTTCGTGGTAGCCATAGCCGCCGTAGATCTGCACGGCTTCGTCCACGACGTAGTCGAGTACCTCGCTGCCATACACTTTGCTAATGGAGCTTTCCACCGCGTACTCTTCGAGCACCTGCATCAACTGCTGGGTCCGGTCGGTGCCCGCTTTGGCGGAGGCCATGGCGTCTTCAATCAGGCCTGCCGAGCGGTAGATCATGGACTCCACCGCGAACGTGCGAATGGCCATTTCGGCCAGTTTGTGCTGAATCAGGCCGAAGCGCGCGATCGGCCCGCCGAACGCTTCGCGCTCTTTCGCATATTTCGAGGAAACAGCTAGAACATTTTTGGCGCCCCCCAGACAGTACGCACCCAGGTTGAACCGGCCGACATTCAAGATGTTGAAAGCGACGATGTGCCCTCGGCCCACCTCGTGCAGCAAGTTTTCCCGCGGAATCCGGCAGTTTTCGAAAAAGATGGGCACCGTTGAGCTGCCCTTGATGCCCATTTTCTTTTCTTCAGCGCCGATTTGAAAACCGGGGGTGCCCCGCTCCACGATGAAGCAACTGAATTTCTCGCCGTCCACTTTGGCGAACACGATGAACACATCGGCAAAGCCGCCGTTGGTGATCCACATCTTCTGCCCGTTCAGCACCCAGCACTTCCCGTCCGGAGTCAGCTCGGCGCGGGTGCGGGCGGCCAGCGCGTCGGAGCCGGCCTGCGGCTCCGACAAACAGTAACAGCCAATCAGCTCGCCCGACGCCAGCTTGGGCAGATACTTCCGTTTCTGCTCTTCCGTACCGAAATAGACAATCGGCAGGGTCCCAATGCCTGCGTGGCCCCCGTGCGTCACAGCAAACGAGGCATAGGTGGAGAGTTTTTCCGCCAGCAGCGTCGAGGCAATCTTGTCGAGCCCCGCGCCGCCATATTCTTCGGGCACACCCCCGCCGAGCAGGCCAATCTCGCCTGCTTTTTTGAGCAGCGCCGGCATCAAACCTTCCTTGTGCTGCTCCAGCTCATGCACGTGGGGCAGGACTTCCTGAGTCACAAACTCCTCGGCCGTCTGGCCGATCAACTTCTGATCGTCGTTCAGATCCGCCGGAGTGAAGATCTCTTCTGGCCGGCGTGTTTCGATCAGAAAACTGCCGCCCCGGCTGACGGGGCGCGTTGTTGTTGGGCTGGCCACGGTTGCCTCCTTGGCGGGCTAGGCCAGACCTGCCGCCTGTTTGATGGACTCGATGTACTCTTCGGGGAGGTTGTGTTCCTGCGCGCCCTGCAACACGTTCTGCAGGTAATGCGGAGCCGGGCGCAGGCCGTTTTCCACCTTCGTGGCAATGTAGGTCTGCGCTTCGATCCTGTTGCCCTCGTGGTCCACGGTGGTCACTTCAATCCGGCGGTAGTGCTCCGGCACGCCCTCGAACCGATCCAGCGCGCGCAGCGCCGGCTCGGAGATGCGGTACAGCACTCCGTGGACCGTCTTGCCGGGTGCGGGACGGATGTTCCCGGTCGCCCAGCCGCCGCGTGCCTTTTTGTTGAATACGAGCTCGTAATTTTCCAGCCGCGCCGGTCGTTCCTCCAGAATCTGTCCCGCACGCGACTTCATCTGCGCTCGGCTCAGGTTGCTTCCGTAGGCAAAGTACCAGACTGATCCCGGCATGCGACTCCGTATGGTTCAGGGTTTGTCCACTGCGGTAGACCTACTATCGTACCGCCACCGGACCGGATCGCAAAGGGTCCGGTGTGTTGCCTCGCTCAGGCCAGGCGCTCGAAAATGCCCGCGGCGCCCATTCCGCCGCCCACGCACATCGTCACGAGCCCGTAACGGGCGTTGCGCCGTTGCAGTTCACGCAAGAGGGTTGCCGTCAGCTTGGCGCCGGTGCAACCGAGCGGATGCCCCAGGGCAATTGCCCCGCCGTTCGGATTCACGCGTGCGGGGTCCAGACCAGCCTGCCGGATCACGGCCAGCGCCTGTGCGGCAAACGCTTCGTTCAGCTCAACGATGTCGATCTGCTCCAGCTTCAGCCCGGCCATCTTGAGCGCCTTGGGGATGGCGAACACCGGCCCGATGCCCATCTCTTCGGGCGGGCAGCCGGCCACCGCATAGACGACAAATCGCGCCAGGGGCTTTGCCCCAATCGCGCGGGCCCGCTCGGCGCTCATCACCACCGCGGCGGCCGCGCCATCGCTCATCTGGGAGGCATTGCCCGCCGTGATGGTGCCCCGCGCGTGGAACGCGGGCTTCAGCCGCGCCAGCGCTTCGAGCGTTGTATCCGCACGGGGGCCCTCGTCGGTATCGAAGAGGATGGTCTGCGTCCGGGGACGATTCCCGTTGGCACCATCCACCTCGGTGAGCGTCACTTCCACCGGCACAATTTCGTCGCGGAACTTACCCGCAGCGATGGCGGCCAGAGCCTTCTGATGGCTTTCATAGGAAAACTGATCGGCATCCTCCCGTGTGATTCCGTACTTGCGCGCCAGATTTTCTGCCGTCAGACCCATGCCCAGGTACGCATCCGGGTAGTGATCCATCAGCCAGGGATTCGGCGAGATTTTGTGTCCGCCCATTGGGATCAGACTCATGGATTCGGTGCCGCCGGCGACGATCACTTCGCTGTGCCCGAGCAGGATTCGTTCTGCAGCCATCGCAATCGCCTGCAAACCGGAGGCGCAGAAGCGGTTGACGGTGATGGCCGCCGCTTGCACCGGCAAGCCCGCGCGCAGCGAAGCAATCCGCGCCACGTTCATCCCCTGTTCGGCTTCCGGCATGGCGCAGCCCAGAATCACGTCTTCGATTTCTCCGGGCTCCAACCCCGGGACACGCGCCACGGCTTCCCGGATGGCCACGGCGGCGAGATCATCCGGACGCATCGCACGCAGCGTGCCCTTGAAGGCCTTGCCCACCGCTGTGCGCACCGAACTGACCAACACTGCCTCGCGCATACCACACCACCTGACGGCTCGAGTGGAACCTTGCTCTCCCGTATTGGATGACAAACCGGCCCGAAAAGCAATCCTGGAGGCGCCGCGCCCTCCTGGGCACTGCGTGCGCTTGCAGGCTCGCGGCGGGGCCGCGCTATGGCCGGGCGCGGTACTTTTCGTAGAGCTGTCGGTGTCGGTTGTCCGTTGACACGGGCTGCCCTTGGATGAACACGTGGCGGAACTGTGTCGTGATTTCGAGTGGATCGCCATCGGTCACGACCAGATTGGCCATTTTGCCCACTTCGATCGTGCCCAGGCGATCGTCCAGACCGAACATCTGCGCCGGATAGATCGTGATCGCTTTCAGCGCCTCTTCCCACGGCAGCCCGAACGGCACCGCCTGGGCCGCCTCGTAGGGCAGCGTGCGGGAATCGGAAGAATCAAACGTGGCAAAGGCGATCTTGACCCCGGCCGCATGCAGTTCGGCCGGCGCGGTATACGGCTTGTCGTACGGATCGTCTTCCTGCACGGGCAGGCTTTGCGTCGGCCGCAGGATGACCGGGATCTTTTTCTCTTTCAGCAGGTCTTTGACCTTCCAGGCTTCGGCGCCGCCGGCAAGAATCAGCTTCAGTTTTTCTTGCTCGCAGAACTGGATGGCGTTGCGGATGTCCCGCTCGTTGTTGGCCAGCACGAGCACGGGCAACTGGCCCTCGACGACGGGCACCAGGGCTTCCAGTTTCAGGTCGCGTTCGAACGTTTCGGGCGAACCCTGTTGCAGTGCCTGGCGGTAGTGTCGGGCACGCACCAGCCAGTCGCGCAGCTCGGCCACCTTCTGTTCGTACTCGCGCTGAACTTCACTGAACGGGCGGCGCCGTAGGGTGAACGTGGCAAAGTCAAACGAACCGGTGGCCAGCGTGGGCCACTCCAGCACCATCGCCACCGCAGGCTCCAGCTGCATCTCCTCCACCGTCCAGCCGTGCAGATGGATCGCTGAAGCCCGACCACTGAGCACACCACCGCGCGGTGCCGAGATGGCGTGTGTGATGCCGTTGGCACGCGCCACCGGAATGTGTTCGCTCGCAGGATGGATGGCCACCGCCGCCAACAGTTGTGGTTTGTAGTCGCCCAGCTCGTTGGTGTCCACGGTTGCCGCCACCTGCCCGATTTCGGTCAAGCCGAGCAGGCTGACGGAGTCAAACAGTCCGGGGTAGACCTGGAGCCCGCTCGCATCGATCACCTGCGCGCCCGACGGCACGGCCACATTCCGCCCGACGGCGGCAATTTTCCCGTCCCGGATGACCACCGTGCCGTTTTCAATCACGGGCCCGGCCAGCGTATGAATTTTGGCTCTGCGGATGGCATAAACGCGGCGCGATTGCGTCCAAGCCAGTGGGGCCAGCAGCGCCACCGCGCAGAGACTTGCCAGCAGCGCTCGCATGCGAATGGCGGTCTTCATGGCCGCACCTCCCTGTCCTGCTGAACACCCTCGCCGGGACGCGGTGGGGCGCCCGGCCGGCGTCCGGCTGGCCGCGTAGGCTGCTCGCGCCCGCTGCTCCGTTGCAGTTTCTCGGCGAGTTCCTTCTTTTCCTTTTCGAGCTCGGCGCGGCGGGCCATGTCTTGGGCGCGGTCGAAGTAGACGCGACCGTCAATCAGGACCTTCTGCACCACGGCATAGACGCTCAGCGGATGCTTGTCGTAGAGGACCAGGTCGGCATCCTTACCCACCTCGATCGAACCCACGCGGTCGGCGATGCCCAGTTGTTTGGCCGGGTTCAGCGTGACGAGTTTCAACGCTTCGGTCTCGGAAAGCCCGCCCCACTTCATTGCCTTGGCGGCTTCCTGATTCAGGTGGCGCGCTTCCTCGGCGCTATCCGAGTTGATTGAAACGACCACGCCCCGCTCGGTCATCAGCGCCGCGTTGTAGGGAATCGCGTCATAGGCTTCCACCTTGTAGGCCCACCAATCCGAAAAGGTGGAAGCCCCGGCCCCGTGCGCGGCAATCTCTTTCGCCACCTTGTAGCCCTCGAGAACATGCTGGAACGTGGCGATTTTGAAGCCGAACTCCTCAGCCAGCCGGATCAATTGCAGGATTTCATCGGCACGATAGCTGTGCGCGTGCACCAGCCGCTTGCCTTCCAGGATTTCCACCAGAGGTTCCAGTTTCAAGTCGCGGCGGGGCGGAATCAGGTTCGGCTCGCCAGCCGCCGACCGCCGCCGGTATTCGGCCCAGCGCTTCTGATATTCCCGAGCCTCGGTGAACGCCTGGCGGATGACGTCGATCACGCCCATGCGGGTGGCCGGATACCGCCGCGGCGTGCCCGGCTGGGGAGTGAAATTCGACCGCTTGGGATTTTCCCCCAGCGCGAACTTGATGCCCGGGGGCGCGCCGGCAAACAGCATCTCCCGCGCGGTGGCGCCCCAGCGGAGCTTGATGACTGCGTTCAGCCCACCGATGGGATTGGCGCTGCCGTGCAGCACGTTGGCAGTGGTCACCCCGCCGGCCAGATCGCGGTAGATATCTATGTCGGTCGGATTGAGCACGTCTTCGATGGCCACCATCGAGCTGACCGCGACGCTGCCTTCGTTGACGCCGCCGTCCACGGCAATATGGGAATGGCAGTCAATGATGCCGGGCATCACATACTGCCCGGTCGCGTCAATCACGGTGGCGCCTTCGGGCACGCGGACGTTCCGGCCCACGGCCGCGATTTTCCCGTCGCGGATCAGAATCGAGCCATTTCGGATGGTTCCGTGGGTGACGGTCAGAATCGTCGCGTTGCGAATGACGATGGTACCCGCCTCCTGCGCCCATGCCAGCGAAAATGCCCATACCAGCACGGCCAGCAACCGCCAGAAATTTCGCGCGCGCTTCATCGTCCACCTCCTACCCGGCCGACCCGACCGACGTGTCCGGCCGCGTGCCTGTGAATTCTGCCGTCAACCCGCCGAAGCTGACGGTGCCGCTCATGCGGTTCCCCTCCACCGTGCCGGAGAACGTGGCCTCGACCTGCTGCGGACCCATCGAGAGGCTGATCGTGAAACTGAACTGGTTGCCACTCAGCCAGCCGTGGCTGACCGTCGCGGTGCCCATCGGGCTGGTGACCGTGCCGGAGAGGGTGCCGTCCGGTGCCATGGACAGCTCGGCGGTGACTTGCTGGCTGCCTTGTGGGGTGTTCACGGTGAGCGACCAGCGCCCGGACAAATTCCCGCGCGGGGGCTCAGCCGGCCGCGCCGACTCGCGCACCTCAAACCGGCGCCCGTCCACAAAGACCAGTTTCACCTTGGTCTTCTCGTCCAGCAGGTCGCCATCGGTCACCACGAGGTTGGCCATCTTGCCCGCTTCAATCGAGCCGAGCCGGTCCGCCACACCTAAAATCTCTGCGGCGTGCAGGGTCAGGGCGCGGAGGGCAGCTTCGCGGGGCAGTCCGGCCTCGACAGCCTTGGCGACGTTCTTCAGCAGGTCCCTCGGGTTGGTGATTCCGTCGGAATAGAATGCGAACGGCACACCGGCACGATGCAGCGCCGCGGGCGTCGACGGGGCCCGGTCGCGGAAGCGCAGCGAACGCAGCGACTCGGGGGCCTCCGGGTCTGCCTCGCGGTCGCGTTCGGGCCAGCGCAGACTCACCAGCACCGGCACCTTCGCCTCGGCCAGCGTACCAGCAACCTCGTAGCCCTGCTGCACACCATACAGCACATACTTCCGCAGCCCGATCTGCCGCGCGATGTGGAGGGCGCGGTGGATCTCCACGGCCGTGTTCGCAGGCAGGAACACAGGACGGCCGGCGGCCAGCGCTTCGTACACCGCACGTTCGGTGCGGTCGTAGCCGGGCCGTTTCACCCCGCGCGGATTCCGTTCATAGACAGCGCTGGCCCGCCCGTAGTGCTCGGCATCCAGGAACACCTGCTTGATGTAGGCCAGCGTGCCCATCAGCGAGCCGGGGAATTCGCGGAAGCCCCCGGGCGAGCGAAACGTGATGTGCAGCGTCGCTGGAGCCTGCACCACCATCTCGCTGGTGCGCGCACCCGCCGTGTTGACCACTGCACCCTGTCCGGGAAAGATGCCCTGCTGCGGGGTCGTCAGCACGGCCGTAAATCCGGCATTGCGCCACGATTCGAATCGGCGGTCTTCCGGGTTCAGCGCATCGGCGGCCACCTCCCACGGTGTGGACGCCGGACGGTCCTCCGGTCCCTGTGCCAGCCGCTGTGGTTGAGCCGGCGGGCCGGCAGGCGGCTGACCGGGGCGTTGCGGCTGAGCGGTCGGCAGACCGAGGTCGGTGAGCGCGTCAATCAGACCGGGATAAACTGTCAGCCCCTGGCCTTCGATCACCCAGGCTTCCGGCGGAATCACGACGTCCGTGCCGACGGCCGCAATCAGCCCGTTGGCGATGACCACCGTGCCGTTTTCAATCACCGGGCCGCTGCCCGTGACGATGCGCGCTCCGCGAACGGCAAAGTACGGCGGTGGATTCTGCGGCACCGCCGCAGCCGCTACCAGCGCAACCAAAACCCCAAGGCGCAGCAATTTGCTCACGGCTCCCCCTGGCATGCTCCACCTCGTCGTGCTGATTTTCGCTCTCTCGTGTGTGCCTGTGGACAACCGCCCCACTGCACGCTCCCGGCTCGGCACACAAGAGCCTGGAATCTAGAAAACGTGGCATGCTAACGGCAGGTTTCCACAGAATCAAGCTTCGCGAGGAAGGTTGCGAACGAAGCCCCTCCCCGAGAACCACCGGTTTCTACAGGATACGGGACACCACCCAGCGCGAACGCGGCCACTGCGCCCTTGTTGCTGACGGTGCGATTCTAACGACAAAATTCTGCTCCTCACGAGAAGGTTTACTCTCTGTGACTGCACTTGTTGGAAGAGCCCTCCCTATTTACAAAATAAATCGCAAAGTTCCCACTCTGGAGAAGGACACACCATCCAATCGCAGTTTGACACGCGGGTCTGTCCATGCCCAACAGCCAGTCGGCGAGGCCTTCAACCAACCGAGTTGACCCGTCGAATTGAAGCCTGTTTCGGTGCATCGAAATAGCGTGCCAAAGAGACTGGGTTGCACTGCACACTGGTCAACGGGGGTGGGGAACTACTGCGAGAGCTCAGTGTGCTCCTGCTTGCGTGCGATGCCGAACGGAATCTTGTGGGCGGACATGTCGTTCATGAGAAGGTGGATGGGTTGCCCGCCGGCCAGAGCAAGCGTCGGGCACTTCGACTCAGCAATCTGCTCGACGCGGATACGGACCGTGCGATCCAGCGTCTGGTGATTGCTGTGGATGGGGCGGTCGGGCCCACACCCCTCATGGAAACAGTCGCTGCCTTGTTCCAAGCTCGTTGAACTCCTGCGGGCCCGCTTGTCCGCCCCATTGTCAAGTCCGGTTGCCACTCATCCCATGATGCAAGAGCAGGCAGAACCGGTCTGTGGCGACGCGAGCCCTTGGTGTGACGACCGCTCGAACCGAGCCGACGGTAGCGGCGGAGCCAGGAACGTGGCCAGCGTGGACGGCAGGGCGGGTACCGATGAATCCCATGCAGTTGGAGGTGCAAGTAAACACCACAATTCTCGCGCGGACGAAGGTACCCCGGTTGCCCTTTTGGGGTCGCGGCCGCGCGCCTGCGGCGACGGCTCGGCAACAATTCCTGCTTGATGAAAACGGCCAGTCGCCCTCGAATCCGGAGTGCTTGTTCGAGTCGGGGATGGACGCGTTGAAAACTTTCCCGGCCGCCTGCCCGCCCTGCGGTTGCTGCGCCCCGGGTTGGATGTCCGCGCCGTCCTTCCGGCAGGCGCCGTCACGGGAAAACGCGTTTCAATTGCGCAAGGGTCTGCCGGTTTTCAGTGTGTGCGCGATGCGCTCCTGCGTCTTGCGTTCGCCGCAGAGCGAAACGAAGGCTTCGCACTCCAGGTCCAGGAGATATTGTTCGCTGACCCATTGCGGTGCGCTGAGTGCTCCGCCAGCCAGCACATAGGCCAGTTTGCGCGCCACGTGCGCATCGTATTCGCTGATGTACTCCCCGCGCAGCAGCATGTGAATGGCCAGCTTCGCCGCAGCCAGGAACGATTCGCCGAGCACGCGCACCGCAGGCGCTGCCGGGGGACGATACCCGGCCCGCACCAGCGCCAGCGCGGTCTGCTTGGCATCGGCAATCAGCCGGTCAGTATTCATCGAAATCGGGTCGGCATCGCGCAGATAGCCGAGCGCGCGCGCCTCTTCCGCACTGGTGGACACTTTGGCCATGGCGATGTTCTCGAACACCGCTTTGAGCGCGTGGTAGAGGTCAAGGTCGGAATCGGGCGGACCGGGTGGCCCGCTCAGGGAAATCCCTGCCCCGGCCGGACGGGCTTTTTCGTTGGCGCGCACGAGCATCTCTTTTGTCCCGCCGCCGGCAGGAATCAGTCCTACGCCGGTTTCGACCAGTCCGATATAGGCCTCTGCGGCCGCGTGGGCGCGCGCGCCGTGCAAGGTGATTTCGCAACCGCCGCCGAGCGCCATCCCCTGCGGCGCGACCACCACCGGCCGTGGAGAATATTTCAGGGCCTGGTTGACCTTCTGAAATTGCCGGACTGCGTACTGGATTTCGTCCCAATCCCCTTCCTGCGCGGAGAGCAACAGCAGCATCAGGTTGGCGCCGACACAGAAGTTCTGCGCCTGGTTGCCCACGACCATGGCCTCGAACTCCGACTGGAGTCGCGCCAGACCCTTGTGCAGCATGGCCACGGTGTCGGCACCGATGGCGTTCATCTTGGAGTGAAACTCGCAGCAGAGCACCCCATCTCCTAGGTCAATCAGGCTGGCCCCGGCGTTCCGTTCAATCTCCCGGGTGCGGTCCTTCAGCGCTTTCAGGACGAGGAGGCCTTCCGGCTCGGGCACCGGGCGGTGCTCGCCGACGCCGAAATCGAAATAGCGGGTCGTGCCCGGCAACGACTCGTAGAACGACTTCTTGCCCGAACGCAACAGCTTCGTCACCAGCGGCGGGAGGGTTTCGCCCTCCTGTTCCAGCCGCTGCGCCATCGCTTCCACGCCGACGGCATCCCACAATTCAAACGGGCCCAGCTCCCAGGCAAAGCCCCAGCGCATGGCGCGGTCCACATCCACGATGCGGTCGGCGATTTCCGGAATGCGCCGCGCCGCATACAGGCACATGCGCGAGACCGCGCCCCACAGAAACTGTGCGGCCTTGTCCCCGGCAGCCAGCAGCACCCGCAGCCGTTCGCGGGTGTCTTCGATCGTTTTGCCCGCTTCGATGGAGGCCAGGCGGGGCTTCTGCCGCGGGCGGTACTCCATCGTTCGCCAGTCGAGTGCGAGGATTTCGCTGTCCCCGTTTTTCTTGACCCGCTGGTAGAAGCCGCGTCCGGTCTTTTCGCCGAGCCAACCCCGCTGGACCAGGGACTCGATCAGCGGCGGCACACGGAATATCTCCCGGGACTCGTCCTCGGGCACGTGGTCATAGAGGTTCCGCACCACATGCACCAGCACGTCGAGCCCAACGATGTCTGCCGTGCGAAACGTAGCCGACTTCGGCCAGCCCACTGCCGGGCCGGTGCAGGCGTCCACTTCCTCGACGCTCATTTCCAGCTCCTGCATCAGCCGGAGCACATTGAGCATCGAGTAGGT
>JAIMBE010000227.1 GCA_023511565.1 Bacillota bacterium | reverse complement strand
TCAGCCGGGTTTTGTCCGGGTTGATGACGCAGTCGCGGATGTAGGCCGTGGTGATCATCACCTCGACGGCCGGCACGCGGCCGAGGCCATCGGCGCGACGCACCAGCCGCTGCGAGATGACCGCTTTCAGCGTCGAAGCCAGTTGCAGCCGAATCTGCTTCTGCTCCGGAGGCGGGAAGACGGCGATGATGCGCTGAATGGTCTCCGTCGCATCCAGGGTGTGCAGGGTCGAGAGGACCAGGTGGCCGGTCTCGGCGGCCAGCAGCGCCGTGGAGATCGTTTCTAGGTCGCGCATTTCGCCCACCAGAATCACGTCCGGATCCTGACGCAACGCGGCGCGGAGCGCGGTGGAAAAGCTGGCCGTATCCACTTCCACCTCGCGCTGATTGACGAAGCCTTTCTTGTCCCGGTGCAGGAACTCGATGGGGTCTTCGATCGTGATGATGTGGTCGGCGCGGGTGGAATTGATGCGGTCAATCATCGCCGCCAGGGTGGTGGATTTGCCGGAACCGGTCGTGCCGGTCACCAGCACCAGTCCGCGCTGCTCCTCGCAAATCTTCTCGATCACTGCCGGCAGATTCAGCTCGTCGATCGTGCGGATTTTCGTCGGGATGACGCGCAGCACCATGCCCACGTTGCCGCGCTGCTGAAACACGTTCACGCGGAACCGGCCGAGCCCGGCCACCCCGTAGGCCATATCCAGCTCCGCCGATTCCTTGAACTTCTGCTTCTGCCGGTTCGTCATCATGCTGAAGGCCATCGAGAGCATCTCTTCCGGGGTGACGCGCGGCACGTCGTTCATCGGGTGCAGCACGCCGTCAATCCGCAGGTAGGGATGATTGCCGACCTTCAGGTGCAAGTCCGAGGCGCGCGCTTCCACCGCCCGGCGCAGCAGGTCATCAATGTTCAGGGCCATGGCCCATGGCTCCGACAGATTCCTTCTCGCAAACTAACATGCGTGCTGAACACCGGCAAGAAATCAACCGCCCGGTGTTTCCGCCGGAGCAACAAATCCCACGGGCTTGTTCAGGAAAACCTAGTCTCTGCCCTGGGGTCGGGTCTCGCAGGGGCTACCGGCGAGCGAAGAGTTGGTCGTGCAGCCAGCCGGCCAGTACACCGCCGGCAAGCGGGCCCACCCAGAAGACGCCGTGCGCGGCCCAGAAACCACCGGCCAACGCCGGGCCCAGTGCCCGTGCTGGATTCAATGCCCCGCCGGTATAGGGACTGGCGACCAGTACCGCGGCACCCACAGCCAGACCGGTCAGCAGACCCCGCCAGGGACGTGCGCTGTCGGAGTCGATCACCAGCCCCACAAAGACAAGTACCACCAGAAAAGTCAACACGCCTTCGAGCAACATTCCCTGTGCGCGCAGCAGATCAGGGGCCAGTGCGGGTGCGCCCAACAGTACCGGGCGCCAGATGCCGTCTGGCAGAATGGTCTTCACGGTCACGGCTGCCCCGTAACCACCCAGAAGCTGCGCCAGCCAGTAGGCCAGCGCTTCGGGTGTGTTCATCCGGCGCGTGACCCAGAAAGCCATCGTCACCGCCGGGTTCAGGTGCGCCCCGCTGATCGGTGCCAGCAGCGCGACCATCGCCGCCACGACGCTGGCCTGGGCCGCCGCGACAGCCAGCAGGCGTGCGGCTTCGGTTTCACTGCCCGCGCGCAGTTGCCCTGCACAGATGGCACCGATCGCGACCAACACCCAGGCGAAGCTGCCGAGGAATTCCGCCAGCAGACGCCGGGGCAGGGAAGCCATCGCGAGCACCTGCGGCCCGGGCCGGGCCGCGCGGGGAATTCTAGCAGGTTTCCCTGGGGCTGTCCGGGACTTCAGGGCGTAGCGGCCGCCCACCGCGTTTCGTCCGGTCCCGAGATTTTCCCTTGACAGATCAGCTCCGGGCACGTAGGCTCTTAAAAATGAGACTGAGTCTCAAAAGCAAAAATTGGCGCCGCCAGCCCCGGCGCACCCGCGAACGCGAACTGATTCTGGACCGGCTGCCGACGCTGCCCGGCCACTTCAGCGCGGACGATGTGGTCTATGCCCTGCGTCGTCACGGTGTCTCGCGGGCCACGGTGTATCGCACGCTCGACCTGCTGGTCGAGCAGGGCTTGTTGCAGCGCGTGCACCTGGATGCCGGTGGGGCGCGCTACGAAATCATCCACAACCGGGCGCCGCACGCCCATCTTTACTGCCTGGGCTGCGGCCGCCTGAGCGACTACCCGCTG
>JAIMBE010000226.1 GCA_023511565.1 Bacillota bacterium | reverse complement strand
GGCCGGTCTTGATCGTGATCTTCCGTTCTATCTCTTCCTCATCCCAATCGGTGACCGTGTTCCCTTCGGTCACTTTCCCCAGCCGGTTCGTCATCCCGGCCGTGAACAGCAACGACGACACCAGTTGGGTCTTTCCGGTGTCGCCGTGACCTACAATGCCCACGTTGCGGATGGCCTCGGTCGGATAGCTTTTCATTGGTTCCCCCTGCTTCGGGTTTCCCGCCGCCAGCGCAGCGGGCGGAACGGGAGGAGGTCAGCGTCGGGGCGAGCGCAGTCTACTTCGGCGCAGCCCCGGCCAAAACCCGGCATGCTAGCACAGCCTGAAAATGCCCTTCAACGCGTCGGACACCTTCAGACGTGCACCACCAGGCTGCCGTCTGCGGCGACGTAACCGTACACCATGTTCGGCGTGTTGAACGCGGCGCCGATTCTCCCCTGCCGGTCCAGCAAAATGAGGCCGCCGCTGCCGCGCACTCGCTCCGACAGTCGGTGCACCGACTGCAGTGCCGCTGCGGCCGGTGAAACGCCCGCGCGGACCCGATCCACCGCCATCTTCGCCATGACGATCTTCATGATCGATTCTCCCCAGCCCGTCGCAGAAGCGGCGGCCGATTCCGAATCCGCGTAACAGCCGCAACCGACCAGCGGGGAATCCCCAATGCGCCCGGGGTATTTGCCGAACGTTCCTCCCGTGGAGGTCCCTGCGGCGAGTCGCCCTTGTGCGTCGCGGGCCGCCGCCCCGACCGTGCTGCCGAAGCGCTCCGGCAGGGTACTGGGCGGCGCCTGTGCACGCAAAGCTTCCCAACGCTGTCTTTCCCGCGGTACGATCAGTTCCGCTGGCTCGCACAGGGGAATTTCACAGGCCGCCGCAAAGCGCTCGGCACCGGCACCCGCCAGCAGGATGTGCGGCCCTTTTTCCAGGATGCCGCGTGCGGCCCGGATGGGGTTGCGAATGCGTTCGACGGCCGCCACTGCGCCGGCATTCAACGTTTCCCCATCCATCAGAATGGCATCCATCTGGACCACGCCGTCGGCATTCAGATGCGAGCCCACGCCCGCATCGAACACCGGGTCGTCCTCCAGCACGACAATGGCCGCTTCGACCGCGTCTAGGGCACTGCCGCCTTGCACAAGAATCTGCCAACCGGCGGCCAGCGCCCGTGCGCATCCGGCTCGGCAGTCGGCCTCGAGTTCGGGCGGGATCTTCCACGCACCACCGTGGACGATCAGGGAGGGCTGGCTGGGCTGGGAGGCCATCGCAAGCTCAGAACAGGAGTGCCCAAACAATGAGCAGTTGCCCTAGGAAAATCAACCCGAGCCCGCCGACCAGGCACAGCGTGTGGGGCGCTGGCACAGGTGCGCGACCCGATCCGCGAGCGACCGCAGAAACCGCCGGGTCGTCCGCAGCACGGTCGTTCAGCCGGGCGCGCAGGGCCGTGCGCCAGGTGGTCACGGCAAATTCCACCCAGTAGAACACGGCGTCACGCGCCAACCAGGTCAGTTGCAACCCGGCCAGCAACACCAGCACACCGATCAGTCCCACGGCGTCCATGGATGGCCCCCTGTGGGCCGCTGCTGCCGGTCTGGACTACGACTCCTGCAGTTCCGGTTCGTCGTAGATGGTACGCAGGGACACAATCTCGAACCGCTTCAGCCCGCCGGGGGTTTGCACACGGACTTCGTCACCCACCGCACGGCCCAGCAGCGCGCGCCCGATCGGTGAAGTCGTCGAAATCAACCCCTGGGCCGCATCGGCTTCTTCGCTGGTCACCAGCTTGTACTCGACTTCCGTTTCTTTCTCAAGGTCCAGTAACCGCACCTGCGAACCATAGCCGACGCGGTCGCGCGGGAGATGGTTCAGATTCAACAGCGACACATTGGCCAGACGCTTCTGCAGCTGGCTCAGGCGCGCGGAAAGATAACTCTGCCGTTCCTTGGCATACTTGTACTCGGAATTTTCTGAAAGGTCACCGTGCGCCCGAGCTTTCATCAGCTCTTTGGGCAGTTCGTTTTTCAGTTCGTGTTCAATGAGCCGGATTTCTTCTTCCAGTTTCCGGCGAATGCGGGCTTCGGCACCATTCATGGCTGCATCCAGATGAGCCTCCCTGAGTTTTCCGGCGCCTGCGGCTTGCTCGGCGGCCCGCTGTGCCGCGGGCTCAGGGGCCAGCGGGTCCGAATCTGGCGGAGAGGGGGGGATTCGAACCCCCGACACCGGTTTTAGCCGGTGCAACTGCTTAGCAGGCAGCCCTGTT
>JAIMBE010000225.1 GCA_023511565.1 Bacillota bacterium | reverse complement strand
GTCGAAATCCACCGCCATCGGCTGCACGGTGGCGGGCGTCTCGACATCGGAATGCGCTTCGCCGCCCATCCGCAGCGGAATCTGCCGGCTGGGGCACTGCGCCAGCATCGCTTCGGCCACTGGAGACAGCAGAAAATCGACGAGCTGTTCTGCTTCGCGCCGATGCGGCGCACCGCGGAGGATGGCCAGCGTGTTGGGGATGAACAAAGTGCCCAACTGACCGGCTTGCCGATCTGGGTAGACCACCATCACGGGGGCACCTTGCTGCTGTGCGAGAAGCGCGTCGTCGGTGTCCGTCAGCCCGAAGGCGATCTGGCCCGCGGCGCAGGCCTGGGCGACCTGCCTGTTGCCGCCGAGAACCTGCACGTCGTTGGCCTTCAGGTCGCGGAGGAACTGCTTCGCACGCTCGGGTCCCAGCGTGGCAAACCAGACAGCCACATGAGTCGCCGTCGTCCCGGCGATCGGCCGGGCGATGCCCACCTTCCCCTGCCAGCGGCGGTCGCACAGGTCGAAAATCGACGAAGGATGGACCACCTCGGGCACCAGCGTCTGGTTGACGATCAGCACACGCGCCCGGGCGGCAAAACCGTACCACAACCCTTGCGGACTGCGAAACGACGGTGGAAATGCCGTCGCGTGCGGCGAGTGATAGGCGGCGATCAGCCCCTTGTCTGCCAGCCGCACGGTGTGCAGCACCTCGTTGTTCCAGAACAGGTCGCACCGCGGCCGAGCCGCCTCCTGGACGATCAGGCTGGCTAGGCCCACGGTCTTGGTGCTCTCGTCATCGTACTTGGCCCGGACGGCGATCCCCGTTTGCCGGGTGAACGCCTCGAGCACCGGCTCGGAGAACTCGCGATCGAGCGCCGCATACGCCACGACTTGCCTGCCTGAAGGGTGGCAACCTGCGGCCCACCCTGCCAGGGCACCGGCAGCCAAGGCTCCCACGGCCGCCCGGCGTGTGCAGCGGTCCGGCACCACCGGTTGAGGCGCTGCGACAGAGAGTCGTGGAGGCGATGGGTGAGACGGCACGTTGACGGGTCCCCGAGCGGAACGATCGACTAGAATACGTCCGCCAAGGGCAGTTTTTGGTGGATCGGTTTTCACGATTGTACCCAGGAGAAACGGCCATGCGTGGAGTTGCTATCCTCGGTGCGGGTGCAGCAGGACTGATGTTGCTGGCGATTGGTTATGTCACGGCCGCGGCCCTGGCACGGTCGAATGCCCAGGAGGAGCTGCCTTCCCGACTGTCGTTCGAGGTGATCGAGAGCTTCGATGCCAAGTACCTGGGGGACACACCCGGGCACATAGGGCGGGTCGGTGGTTTGGCAGCACGCAAGCCCAAAGTTGCCTTGGGCGACCCCGTCTACCGCGGCGAGGAGCGGGTCGGCACGGTCACCGGGTTGGCCTGGAACCGGGCCAACGGCAGCCTGGATATCGAGTTCGACCCTGCACCGCTGAAGACCATTGTCCTGGGCGATACGGTCTGGGTGGCCCCCCGCGCGGATGATGGCCCGCGCTAGGACAAAGCGGATACGGTGGGCATGCCTCGGTGGCTGCAGGACCGGGCTTTGGTGCGCTGCCGGCATGCATCTTCGTTTCCGACACGCGGCTGCCGTCAGGCCAGTGCACTCTCTGGGCCGTCACAACGCGGGCGGCGCAGTCCGTAGCAGGTCGGGCGCGGGCGTCCGACCACCTCCTAAAAAGACAGGCTTTCTCTCAGTTGAGCGTGTGCCCTCCGCGGTGGCCGCTCACTTCGTGCAGATCCGCTTGAAATGGCAGGTCGGAACCTGCGTTGCCCGTGATGGTTTCAGGCCCACCACCAGCGGATAGCTCAGTTGCCGCGGGCTGCCGCGCGCAGCCGCTCCAAGGCGCTGCGATAGCGGTTGTGGTACTCCAGCGCCGTATACGCCAGGTACAGGTTGCCGCCGATCGAAAAGAACAGGGCGAACGTCACAAACAGCAGTAAGCCCCACGGACGTTCTAGCTCGTTCGCAGCGACTTGCGGCGCAGCACCCTGGGCCGTGGCTGCGGGGGCTGGACTTCCTCCTGCGGGCAGCCCCACAGCGAGATTTCCCGCCGGGGCATTCGGCACCCCAGCGTAGCTCTGGGTAGATGGTGCACCGCTCGCCGGCGGTGGCGGCGTGGCTGATGCCGTATTGGCTGCGGGCGCTGCGGAACTGGTGTCTCTTATACACATCAGACTCTGCCTACGAACTC
>JAIMBE010000224.1 GCA_023511565.1 Bacillota bacterium | reverse complement strand
CCGGCGCATAGTAGCTTCCGACCGGTTCGGCTGCGGTTGCCGCACAGGCCAGGCTGGCCCAGGCGATCCAAGAGAAATTTCGCAACGTGTAGCGCATGATCCGCCCCCTCACTTCGTAAGGACTGCTCGTTCTACCCCGGTTTTGGCTCGTTTTCCGGTTCTGCCCGCACTGCACGTGTTTCGGGTCGCACGGCAGGTGTCGGTTCTTCGACGTGTATCGTCTGTGCGACTTATGACCGATGAGGCTGCATGGACTGGTTCGGGTAAGCGGGACTCGGCAAAGTTTGCCGATTGGGAAAGGGAGGGCGGGCTGCGGCCGCCGAGGGGGTTGACTCGCGTGGAGCGCCGGATGGTGAAGCGTGACGTATTTTGGGAAGGCGCTTCATCTTCCAGCAGGAACATCCCCGTGGTGACCTACGTGCTGACGGTGGCCCTGCTCAACCTCGCAGTGGGCTATTTCGCAGCGGTCTGTTTAGCACACCCACTGCCACGGGTGGGTTGGTGGCGTCTGCGGCGCCGCACTTTCAGCCTGGCCGCCGGCCATGCCAGCCCGGCTGCCGTTCCTGCGGGAACCCTGGAAGTGCGAAGCGACACGGGCGGAGAGGGTAACCCTGCGACGCGCTTGCCACCTCCGCCAGTGATTGCCGGGATCGAGGAATTGCCCCGGGAGTGGCTGGAGCGTCTGGCGGCCGACGGGATCGTGCCGCAATCGCTGGTCGAAGGGGTCGCCCATATCGTGCGGCTCGACGTCAACCACTACCGGGAACAGCTTCTGGAAACCGAAGTCAGTTTGCGGGCGGTTGGGAGTTCGGTCACGCGCCTCGCCGCGCAAGGCTGGATCGATCGACTGCGGGCCGTCAATCAGGAATGGCTCGACCAGCAGACCGCGGCGGCCAACGTGCTGGCCCAGCGGAGCGGTCGTCTGGGCGAGCACGAGCAGGCGGCCGCGGCGCTGGAACAGGTGCTGCTCGATCAGGCGGCCCAGATCCGCAGCGTCTTGAACGCCTTAAGCACCTGGGATGCACTCGGCTCGGAACATGTCGCCAGCCGTCCGCTCATCGACCAGATCCTGAGCCTGCTGGTGCAGGCCCACTCCGTCCGCGATCGGATCTTGGATTTGCTGGCCACGCTGCTGCGTCCGGATAGCGGCCAGGTGCACTGGCCGGTCACGATCGAGAACGATCCGGTGACTGGTCTGCCGAATCGGTTGGGCCTGGAACGACTCCTGGATGCCTGGTGGCAGAGCGACCCGCAGCGGACGCGTTTGCTCAGCCTCCTAATTTTGGACATCGACCGGTTCGGCCGTCTGAACCAGCGGCTGGGGACCGTGTGGGCCGACCGCGCGGCTGCCGCCCTCGCGCGGCTGATCTACGAAGCGCTGCCCCGTGAAGGGAGCTTCGAACATCTGACGCGCCTCGGCGGCCAGGCGTTCGTGGTCATCTTGGGGGACGTCGGTCCACATCAGGCACTGAGCCTGGCGGAGCGTCTGCGTCAGACCGTCGAAGCGGCGACCTTCGAGGCGGAAGGAACGGAGTTCGATCTGAGCGTCAGTGGCGGCGTGATCGAGGTGCGACCCGGTGAATCGAGCCTAGCGATTCTGGAACGCCTGGTGGCGGCGCTGAGGCACGCGAAACGCGCCGGCCGCAATCGCTGCGCGCTGGATGAAGGGAATGGACCGGTCATGCTCGACCCGCCTCAGTTTCCCGTCAAAGGCCGGGTGGTGCCGCTGGTGCCGGAGACCACCGACGTTCCGTTCGTCTCGCCGGCCCTGTACTTGCCGCCTGCGGCGTCGGCAACAGCCACGATCGTCCCCGCCGCACCAGAAATGCACCAGACGCCCGACGAGCCAGCACCGGCCGCGCTGCCAGCGCCACCAGAACCGGTCGATCACGCAGTGTCGGAGCTCGACAAGGCTAGCCAGGTGCCGGATGGTCCGGACAGCCCGTGACGGCCTGGTGCGCAGGCCGCGCAGGGGGCAGACTGGAGATTGGCCGGCCAAGACGATCGCACGTGGGGCAAAGAAAATCTGGTTAAAATGTCCCATCTGGGCGTGTGGTCGTAAACTCTTTTCCCACAGTAGGTTAGATTCGCCGTTGTCACGGCGGCGAGTGCTCGGCAGGGGGATTGAACCGGCCGGGGCTGGTCGGCGTAAGGGGTGGAAAGGCCGTGGGTGCGCGTGCGGAGCGACGCGCTATTGGCCGGTCAAGCTGGACGGGACGGGCGAAAGATGGATAATTGCCAGGAAGCCTGGGGCCGAGCGTCC
>JAIMBE010000223.1 GCA_023511565.1 Bacillota bacterium | reverse complement strand
CTTCACCTGGTTGGCGATGATCCCGCTGCCGGGCACGCCGTTGACGCGGTTGCCGTAGCTAGTGGATCGTCAGGCCCGGTTTTAAGGGTGATGCCATGAGTTTGCCGATCGTTCTGTTGGGCATGGTGCCCCGATCACGGAGGATCAACATGAAAAAGTACATTGTTCGGCTGGAGCCCGATGAGCGTGAACGGTTGCAGCGGCTGGTTCGTGCCGGCCAAGCGGCGGCGTACAAGATCCGTCACGCCAACATGCTGCTGATGGCCGATGCCGATGGGCCGGGCTGGGCCGATGAGCAGATCGCCGAGGGTTTGGGGGTATCGATCGGGCAGATCGAGCACCTGCGAAAGCGATTTGTCGAGCAGGGACTGGAGGCGTGTCTGGAACGCAAGAGGCAGGATCGACCGAGCGTCGAGCCGAAGTTCGATGGCCAGAAGCAGGCGAAGCTGATCGCATTGGCGTGCAGCCAGCCGCCGGAAGGTCGGGCGCGCTGGTCGCTGCGGCTGCTGGCGGATCGGGCGGTGGAATTGCGGATCGTGGAATCGACCTCGCACGAGACGGTGCGGCAGGTGCTCAAAAAAACCAGATCAAACCGCATCTGAGGAAGATGTGGTGCATTCCGCCGGAGCAGAACGCCGAGTTCGTCTGCGCGATGGAAAATGTGCTGGAGGTGTACAAGCGGCCGTACGATCCGAAGCATCCGGTCGTTTGCATGGATGAGAAGCCCAAGCAGTTGGTCAAGGAGACGCGCCGGCCGATGGCGTGCGGCAGGGGACGGCCGGAGTGCTTCGACTATGAGTACGAACGCAACGGCACGGCCAATGTCTTCATCTTCGTCGAACCGTTGCGTGGCTGGCGTCGGGTCGAGGTGACTGAGCGTCGTACCCGGCTGGATTGGGCGCATCAGATCAAGCAACTGATCGATGTGGACTATAAGAACGCCGAGAAGGTTACGCTGGTGATGGATAACCTGAACACGCACGGCCCGGCGAGTCTCTACGAGGCGTTTACGCCGGCCGAGGCGCGACGCTTGATCGAGAAACTAGAGATCATCTACACCCCCAGGCACGGCAGTTGGCTCAATGTGGCCGAAGTCGAGCTGGCGGTGCTTGAAAAACAGAGCATCGGCGGGCGTGTGCCCGACCAGCAGTCGCTATCCAGGCGGATCAGGACCTGGGAGGGTGAGCGGAACCGAGCGAAGGTAAAGGTGCAATGGCAGTTCAAGACCGCCGACGCCCGTATCAAGCTCCGACGGCTCTACCCGCAGATTCAACGCTGACGATCCACTAGGCTCTGTCTGAAAACCCAATGGCCTCACGATGGGCCGGAAAAGGCCCGGATGCGAGGCGGAGGACCGAAGTCGGTATCTTCATGATACAACCAGGGCCGACAACGAAGCAGACGGGCCTTTTCCGGCACACCGAAGGCGGCACGGAATCGGCTCACCTGCGTCGTCGCGGACGCTCGAAGGGTCGTCAAGACCCAGCTCTCGCGTCCGCTGCTAGCATCTGAGCCGATTCCGTGCCGTCGTGAGACCATTGGGTTTTCAGACAGAGCCTAGCTCGTCGCCCATCGCGGACATCCACAGGTATCTGCGCAGCGGCTACGCCGGCGGAAGCTGGAGTGGCACGGACCTGAGCAGTTCCGCCGCCGCCAGCGCGACCGCGCGCAATACCGCCCTGGGCTACGCCGAATCCAGCGCGATGTTCGGAACCGGCGGCGGTGCGTTCGCGGGGGTGGTGGTCGATGACAGCGCGATTTTCATCAGATACACCTCCTACGGCGACGCGAATCTGGACGGGCTGGTGAACGCCCGCGATCTTTACGCGCTGGCGGCGAACTGGCAATTATCCGGGAAATTCTGGTTCGAGGGTGATTTCAACTATGACGGAACGGTGAGCACCGCAGACCTGAACCTGCTGGCCGGGAGCTGGCATTCGGGATCGGCGGCGCTGGGGCGGGCACTGGATACGCTGGGACTGCCAGAGATCCATGTGCCTGAGCCGGCCACCACCGCCGCGGCGACGATCTGGGCGACGAACCGCGGGGAGGCAGGGAAGTCACGGCCGCGGGTCTTATAGTAGTCGTCCACGAGACCGATGGTGAACAACAGCAAGGAACCGGCGAGCATGCCCCAGTACACGCGCGGCACGTACCCCAGCCGCAGGGAGCCGGCGAGGCTGGCCGCCACAAAGCCGGCCAGGATGGCTGCGCCGCCCAGCAGGGGCAGAGGTTGTTTGTGCACTTTTCGCTGGTTGGGCAG
>JAIMBE010000222.1 GCA_023511565.1 Bacillota bacterium | reverse complement strand
GTACTGCATCGGATCCACATCGGTGATGCCCAACGCATAACTGACAAGGCTGCCGGCCGCGGACCCGCGCCCGGGCCCTACCGGAATCCCCTGCGCCTTCGCGTAGTGGATGAAGTCCCAGACGATCAGGAAGTAGCCGGCGAAGCGCATCTTCTGGATCGTCGCGATTTCCTCAGAGAGACGCGCTTCGTATTCGGCGAGCGGGTGCCGCAGCCGTCCCTGCTGCGTCATGCGTTCCAGATGCGGGACCCGCCGGGCAAATCCTTCCCGCACGACCTTTTCAAAGTACGAATCCAGCGTATATCCTTCGGGCACGCGAAATTCCGGGAACGGATTCGCGAGTCGCTCGATTTTCGGGTTGCACCGTTCCGCAAGGACGAAGGTACGCTCCAGCGCTTCGGGCAGTTCGGCGAAAACGCGTGCCATTTCCTCGGCCGTCTTGAAGTAGAACTCGTCGGTGGCGAATTTCATCCGGTTCGTGTCGCTCAGCGTCTTGCCGGTTTGAATGCAGAGCAACACTTCCTGGGCCCGAGCATCTTCCCGCGTGAGATAGTGACAGTCATTGGTGGCCACCAGGGGGATGCCAGTTTCCTTTGACAATCGCACCAGTTCGCGGTTGACCCGCTTTTCGATTTCCAGGCCCTGGTCCTGCACCTCCAGGAAAAAGTTGTTTTTGCCGAAGATGTCGCGCAACCGGTAGGCGGCGTCCCGGGCCTGGGCGTAGCGGTCTCCGCACAGGTGTTCGGCCACTTCCCCGCGCAGGCAGGCGGACAGCGCAATCAGTCCCCGGCTGTGACGTGCCAGCAGTTCGTAGTCAATGCGCGGTTTGTAGTAGAAGCCCTCCAAGAAACCTGCGCTGACCAGCCGGATCAGGTTGCGATAGCCTTCGGTGTCTTCGCACAGCAGCAGCAGGTGATTCGAGCGGCCCGTGCCCATCGCATCGGGCGTTTCGCCCCCGCGTTCATGTCGGCTGCCCTTGGCCACGTAGACTTCGCAGCCGATGATCGGCTTGACGCCCCGCGTGGTGGCCTCATGGTAGAAGTTGGCTGCAGCAAACAGATTGCCGTGGTCAGTCACAGCCACTGCTGGCATCTGCTGACGCGCGGCCGCCTCGACCAGCTCGACAAGGTCACAGGCTCCGTCCAGCAGGCTGTAGTCGGTATGCAGGTGAAGATGGACGAATCGCGGCGCCGTTCCCATGCCGGCACATTGTATCAGATTTGTTGCGGCAGCAAAGGCGCGGCAACCGCCTTCACCCACCGCGGGTCTGCGGCCAGAATCCTTCGCCCCAGGCCAGCGCGCGCTGATAGACGTCGCGGAGTTGCCGGTCCTCCTCCCAGTCCGCGAACATCGCGGCCATCCGCCGGCTCTCGAACAGGGGCTCCAGACAGTGCGTGACCAGAATTTCGCGCGCCCCGTCCTCGGCCGCGCGGAGCTCAACACCCAGCATCTGTTTCAACTCGACCAGGGTTTCTGTGGGTACAGGCTCCAGATCGGCCAGCGCCCAGAACGTCCAGACCAGGTTCTTTGCGGTTGTCTGCAGATGGCCAGGGTCGTCGCGCATGGAAAGCTGGCGTGCAAAGTACTCCAGCACGCACGCGTGCAGTTCATCCAGCGCGCCCGGCAGGTGGCTGCGTCCAGCGGATTCGAGTCGTGCTCGCAAGGCCGCCGTCGAGAGGTCTTCCTCCGCGGGCAACGTCCCGTCTCGCAGGCGTTTCTCGGTGTCCGGTTCCGGTGGCGACAGCGGCTGCCGTGCCTCGTTCCAGCTGTTCATCGTGCCTCAGTGTCCGCGGGCTTCGCGTTTTCTGGTTTGCGACAGTTTGTTTTTTGCGCTGGAGCGTTTGGATTGCTGCGGGCGCGCGGTCGAAGCCGCTTTCCACTTTGGTTTTCCGCTGGATGCAGAAGCAGTGGTGATCATGGAGGTGGACGGTCTAGAGGCAGGCCTCCAGGAGGAAGCCGACCGGATGGAAGCGATCGCCCGTGCTCATCATGCCCGTGAGGTCCGCAAAGCCAGCACAGAAGCAGAACGGGCCTTGCTCTGGAAAGCGCGCAAACAGGCATTCGGCACCATTGGACGCCTCGGCTACCCCAGCTATTGCACCCAGGATGGCGTTGTTCCTCGGACCCGATTACCGGAGATCATGCGCTTCATTCTCGCCACAGCCCAGAAATATCGCTTAGGGATCTGCAATGTCTTCCATGCCGGAGATGGTAACATCCACCCCATTCTCATGTTCGACGAGCGCGATCCGGATCATCGCCGAACCTC
>JAIMBE010000221.1 GCA_023511565.1 Bacillota bacterium | reverse complement strand
ATTCCGTCCGGTGGTGCTCAAGCATGAAGCGACCCCTGCGGATATCGCGTTCATCGAAGCTCATCGCCGGGACTTGACGGCACTGGAACTGCTGATGGTGTATCGCCGTCGCTATCCCCGCGACGGCTTCCTGGCGCACGTCATCGGGTACGTGGGCGAGGCCAGCCAGCCGCAGATTGAACGCAGCGGCGGACGCCTGCGCCCTGGCGACATCGTCGGCAAGGCCGGTCTGGAGCGCCAGTACAACGACATCCTGATGGGCACCGATGGCTTGCGCCGTCTGGTGGTCAACAGCCTCGGACGCGAAGTTGGCCGTCTCGATGAGAAAGAGGCGATTCCCGGCAAGCCTATCGAGATCACGATTGATTACGACCTGCAGGTCGTCGCGGAAGCCGGCTTGGCCGGCCGCAAAGGGGCTGTGGTCGCCCTCGACCCGCGGACCGGTGAAGTGCTGGCGATGGTCAGCCACCCGGCACCGGACCTCAACCTGTTCGCCATTCGCATCCCGCCGGAAGAGTGGCGCCGTCTCAACGAAGACCCCGACCGACCGATGCTGAACCGCGCCATCCAGGCTCAACTGGCCCCGGGTTCCGTCTTCAAGATCATGATGGGCGCCGCCATGCTCGAATCCGGAGTTCTGCCGGAGCAGTTCCGTGTGTTCTGTCCGGGCTATGGCGTCTTCTACGGTCGCACTTTCCGTTGTTGGGAAAAGCAGGGGCACGGCACCGTGGATCTGCACCGCGCGATTGTTCGCTCCTGCGACGTCTTCTTCTACAACGTCGGCCAGCGTCTGGGGATTGACCGCATCGCGTTCTACGCCCACCAACTCGGCCTGGGCCGCCGCACCGGCATTGACCTGCCTGGGGAGGAAGCCGGCCTGGTGCCTTCGGCGGAGTGGAAGCAACGGACGCTGAAACAACCTTGGTATGCCGGCGAGACAATTTCGGTAGCCATCGGGCAAGGCGCCACCACGTCCACCCCTCTGCAACTCGCCTACTCGATCGGCGGCATCGCTTCGGGTGGCGTCTTCCGCCAGCCGCACCTGCTGAAGAACTACAGCCCGGTCGAAGAGATCCGTTTCCCGCTCTCCGAACGCACCGTGCAGAAATTGGCGCAAGGCATGTTTGGCGTGGTCAACGAAGACGGGACCGCGCAGAGTTCGCGCATTGCCGGTGTGGAATTTTGCGGCAAGACCGGCACCTCGCAGTTGATCAGCTTTGATACCGTGCGCCGGCTCGGCGTGCATCTGGCCCGGCGCTTCACGGAAAATGCCTGGTTCGTCGGCTATGCGCCGCGAATCAACCCGGAAATTGTTGTGGCGGTGCTGGTCGAGCACGGCGAACATGGCTCCAGCGCCGCAGCGCCGATTGCTCGCGATGTCGTCAAAGCGTACTACGACAAGAAGAGTGCCCGGGAAGGGCAGCAGTACACGGTCGAGCTGCACCATCAGGACCCCGACCACGCACCGTTGATTGCTGAACTGCAGCCGCGGCCGCCGGCTCCTTCCCGGGGACAAGGTGCCGAGCCGGGCCCGGCGCGCCGCCCGGCCGATTCTGGAACCCAATGAGAGCCGAACGCATCACCTTCCGGGACTTCGATTGGTGGCTGCTGGCCATGGCCCTGGCCATCTGCACGATTGGCATCGTGGAAATCTATTCGGCTACGCAGAACACACCGCTGGCCGGCATGCACTGGCGGCAGATGGGTTGGGTGGCACTGGGTCTGCTCGGCATGTTCATTCTGGCCCGCGTGGATTACCACGCTGTGCTGGACTACGCCCCGCTGCTCTACCTGTTCGGCCTGGCCGCCCTGGTGGCGGTGCTGCTGTTTGGCGAAGCGCGCTACGGCGCCCGGAGCTGGATCTTTATCGCCGGGCAGTCTTTGCAAGTGTCAGAGCTGGTGAAGTTGGTTATAATTGTTGTGTTGGCACGCTTCTTCAGCGAAGTGCGTACCGACCAGCTCATGCTGGCAGACCTGATCAAGGCCACCGTGTTGACCGCCGTACCGCTCGGCTTGATTCTGCTGCAGCCTGATTTCGGCACGGCGGTGATGATTCTGCCGGCGCTGGCCCTCGGAGCCTTTCTGGCCGGTCTGCAGTGGAAGCACGCCGTCGCTGCAATTCTGATCGTGTTGTTGCTGTTGCCGATCGGCTGGTCGATGCTGAAACCCTATCAGAAGGAGCGCATCTACACATTTTTCCGGCCCGAGGAGAACCCGCAGTCCTCTGGCTATCAGACCTTGCAGTCAAAGATTGCCGTCGGCTCGGGCGGCTTCTGGG
>JAIMBE010000220.1 GCA_023511565.1 Bacillota bacterium | reverse complement strand
GCCCGGGCGTGTTCAGCCATTCGTCGCGCACCACATAGATGCGACGATGGCGAATCGCCGGCAACTCGCGCCAACCGGGACGGGCCGCCATTCGTTCCGTTTCGCGCCGGGCGTTGGGACGGTCTCCGGCCGCCGCCCAGGCCAGGAGAATCACTTCCGGCTGTGCGCGGACAATCTGTTCGTCAGTCACTTTCTCTCCGGCCGGCACGACCATTTCACCTCCCAGCAGAGAAATCAATTCGGCGACCCAGGGCGGGGAACTGATGCGGGGGTTGGGCCAGGCCTCTGCGTAGATGCGCGGTCGCCGACTCAGTTTCTTGGCCTGCCGGGCGATGTTCGCGAGCTGCTGTTTCATGCGTTGCACCAGCCGGTGGGCGGCGTGCCGGCGACCGACGATACGCCCCAGCAGTTGGATTTCCCTGTAGATATCCTCGAGTGTCCGTGGATTGGTGGCCAGGAAGGGCACTGGTGCGCGCACCAGATGGGCGATCAGCTCTGGCTGGTAGGGAACCGAACCGATCACCAGCGTCGGGCGCAGACGCAGCACGTGCTCGACGTCGAAGTTCCAGCAGTCCCCGAGCTCTGGCAGTCCGCGCAAGGTGGCCTGGGCAACCACGTCTTTGCACCATTTCGTCACCCCGACCAGTTGGTCTTTTGCGCCCAGGGCCACCAGAATGGACGTCACACTCGGGCCCAGGGAGACGATGCGCTGCATCCCACAGGTCTTGTTCCGCATCCGGGCCCGATTCTAGCAGGAGAGTCGGCGCGGAGTGCACACAAGAATTGCTGCCCCGCGCTGGCTTTGCCATACTGGGGACGATGTACAGCCCCGCAGTCCTCGACCACTTCCAGAATCCGCGCAACGCAGGCGTGCTGGAAAATGCGACCGCCACGGTAGAGGTCAGCAATCCGGTCTGCGGAGATGTGTTGCGGCTGGCGGCCCGGGTTGCAGAAGGATGTATTGCCGACGTGCGTTTTCAGGCGCGGGGCTGTGTGACGGCCATTGCCTGCGGTTCGCTGTTGACAGAACTGATGCGCGGGCGCCGGCTCGACGACCTGGGGAACATCACTCCGGAAACTCTTTCCACCGTGCTCGGGGGACTGCCACCGGCCACCGCGCACGGCAGCCAGCTCGCTTACGACGCATTGCAGGCGCTGCTCACGGCCCTCGCGCGCTGAGCTACTTCCGCCCGCGCCGCCCTTCAGGTTTTGGGAAACAACTGCTGATAGGTTTCCGGGTCGTTTATGTTCAGTACCACGCCTTCCTGGTCGGTGGGCACCTCGACGATCTGGTCGGCGTGCTCCCAGACCACGGCGCGCGCACCCAGTTCCGGCGGTGCGGTGAGCAAGGCCCCGTACAGCTTGCTCGAAAAGATAACCGGGTGCCCGCGCTGCCCGTGATAGGTGGGAATCGCAATCAGTTTTCCGGAACAGTAGAAGGCGGTGATCAGCGCGTCCACGAGTTCCGAAGAGATCATCGGATGATCCACCGGGCAGAGCAGCAAGCCATCGGTTGCGCCAACGGGCAGACTGCCGAGTGCGACCTGAATCGAAGCGAGCTGGCCGCGTTGCCATTCATGATTGATCACGACACATTCGGGGTCCAGGAGCACCTGGCGCCGGATTTCTTCGGCGTGCGCCCCCAGGACAACCCGTCGTATGCCGATCTGCGGGTGCCGCACGACGGCCAGCAGGTGTTCCAGCAGTGTGCAGGGACGACCTTCGGGGGTTGTGCGGCCTGGAAACGCAAGCAAGGCTTTCGGCCGGCCCATCCGGCGCGATTAGCTCTCCGGCACGCCGAAGGCGCTGCTGCCGCCGGTGGCGCTGCCGGCGTAGCGGAAGTACATCACCCGCTCGGCCAGGATGCCCCCCGCCGCCCCACTCGGCACGCTGATCTTGGTCGAGAACTCCTGGCCCGTCCCCAGCCCGGCCGGGTCGCTGCCGTTGTGCACCGCCACCGTCTTGCGCTGGTTGGCCGGGATGGTCAGCGACTTGCTGACCGGCGCCGAGCCGTCAGCCTTCAGGTAGGTGATCGTCACGCTGACATTGGCGCTGTTCGGGTTCTGGAAGGTCAGGTACTGCTCGAAGCCGCTGCCGGTGTAGCCCTCGGCCAGCACCACGCTCTGGCCCGGCCCGATCAGGCTGGTCGCCCCCATGACGTTGTGCCCGCCGTCGATGCCGCGGATGCTCGCCCCCTGGTACAGGAAGTAGATCGGCCGCTCGACGACGGTGGCCACCGTCGTCTCGACCTTGGTCGCGTGCGCCTTGCCCCGCCCCAGCCCGCATGGCTCGGTGGTCGAGGTTTCGTTGTGCACCACCACCGTCGTCCGGCTGTTGGCCGCCAGCGGCACGCTACAGGTCACCGGCGTGTTGTTCCCCTCGATGTAGTAGGTGATCGTCGCCGTGCC
>JAIMBE010000219.1 GCA_023511565.1 Bacillota bacterium | reverse complement strand
GCCGTCCGGGCGAGGAATGCTCGCGTCGCCGAGCACGGCGCTCTGGATCACCTGGGCCGTGTCGGCGATGGCCCCGGAAGGCGAGAGGGTCCCTTGCAAAAACACGTTCCGCGTGGGCTGAGCCGTCGCGGCAGTCCCCAACGGGATCGTCAGTGGCACCAGCGTCGTTCTTTGAATCTCATAGTTATTATTCACCCCATATCCTAGCACTCTTTGACCGGTCAGATTGACCAGCTCATTGTTGGCATTGGTCTTGAACACGCCGTTGCGCGTGTATAGCCGCTCTCCTTCGGAGCTTTCCACCATGAAAAAGCCGTCCCCCTGAATCGCCAGATCGGAGGGGCTGCTGCTGATCTCGATCGTCCCCTGGCTGAAATCGGGTGAGATGGCGGCGACGCGGGTCCCCAGCCCCGTCTGCCGCGGGTTGGTGCCGCCGTCGGTCGCGGTCGGCGCGGAGCCGAGGCTCTGCGTCTGCAAAAACTGCGTGGCAAACAGGGCCGCAGACGCCTTGAAACCGATCGTCTGCGAGTTGGCCAGATTGTTGCCCACCACGTCCACCTGCGTTTCAGCGGCCTGCATGCCCGTCAGGGCAGTCGTCAATGCCGAGGCCAGACCCATGGAGACTCTCCTTCCTTGGAACGTTGAATCCGGTGTGTACCCGTCGTCATCGCTGACGGGCAAAATCGTCGATCACGATCCTGCTGTCAGGCACGTCGTGATTACGGAGCGGGTTCGATGCTACGGATGTTCTGCAATTCGACCGTCTGGTCGTTGACCATCACTTTATAGGTCTTTTTCGCACTGTTATTCGGGTCGACTTCGACGCTGACCCGCTGCACCGTTCCTTCGATATTCGTGTTATTGGCACTGAGCGCCGTGACTTTCTTGCCGATCAGGCTGCCGGCAGTAATCAGGCTCTGTTGGGTCTGCAAGGCCTGGAGCGTGGCCGTAAGCTGATCGGCGGCGGCGATCGACCGCAGCTCGCCGATCTGCTGCACGAGCTGCGTGTTGTCAAGCGGATTGAGCGGATCCTGGTTGGTCAGCTCCGTGATCATGAGCTGCAAGAACTGGTTCAGGTCCAGGTCCTTCAGGTCGTGCACCTGCCGGTTGGACGACCCCCGGGTGCGGACCGCGGCGGTAGCCCCGCTCAGACTGGCAAGATCGGCCATCGGCAACGTCCTTTCCTCGTGTGGTTCGCAACGGAAAAAACTTACACCAAGACATCCAACCCGCCGGCGGAACTGGCCGGCGGACGCGGGCTGGCTGGCAGGGTGCCAGGCCGGGGCTGCGAACTGGCGGCGGCCAAGGGCCCCAAGGTGCGCGGCGGCAGGGGCCAATCACGCGGCTGGCCCCCCGAATGGTCGTGACCGTGCCCGCCGTGCCGCGGCAGCAAATCCACGTCGAAACGTTCCAGTTGAATCCCCTGGTCTGCCAGCCGCTCCCGCAGGACTGGCAACTGATCGAGGATCGCGCTCCGCGCGGCTTCGGTCTCCGCGTGAAGCTGCACGAGCAGCACCCCTTCCTGGACCCGCAGCTCGATCCGGAGCGTCCCCAGTTCCGGAGGGCTCAGCCGCAGCCGCACCTCGCCATCCCTCTGCTGCGCCAGGGCAATGGCCCGCGTCACGCGCGTTGCCAGAGGACTTTCGGCCCACGCTCCTTGGGCGCGCCCGGTCCCGGCGACCTGAGTGGCCGCTTCCCCGTCCAGGAACGATGGCGATCGATGCGAGGCAGCGTGTCCAGCGCCCGGCGCCGCCGGCGCGCTTGCTGATTCGAGTGAGCGAGTCTCGGTGGGAGAGCCTGATACGGCCGATGGCGCTGCGGACGGAGGAGGTACGCCGAGAGCCTGGCCTACTGCGGATAGCGCGGCGCTGGAAGAACTATCCTGGCTGGACGGCGGTTGCGATGGAAGGCCGTCAGTCACCAGAGTGCTGCCAGGTTCAACCGTTGCCCCGGCGGGACTGGCCGAGTCGGCATCTGGCCCCTGTGGTGCGGTTACATCAGCAATCGACGTCCCTGGTCCTTCCACCGACGCTGCACTTGGCGCTGCTCCCGCAGGGGCTTTGGCGGCGGATGGCTGCCCTTCGCCGTCGCCCGAGGGCAAAGCAGTTCCGGAAGCTGGATGAGGAGTTCGGGCAGGACCGTAACTTCCTGCTAGATTTGGGGTTTCGACAGTGGCTGGGGCCGGTGGTGCGGCTGGCAGCCCGACTTCGATCGGACGGCCGCTTGCCTCCATCGAGCCATCCAAGGGCTGAGCCAAGTCCGTTGCCGAGCCGGACGAAGCGACCTCCGCATTGCGGGTGGCCGCATCATCCGCCGTGGCCTGGGCAGGCAGCGCGCCGGCCAGCGCAGCCAACGCCAGCACGGCAGGATCAGCGCTCGTTTGCGTGTCTTGGTCCTCAGACGGATCTTCGG
>JAIMBE010000021.1 GCA_023511565.1 Bacillota bacterium | reverse complement strand
GGGCTACAAAATGGTGTTCGTGCTGCACGATATGCAGGGATACGAACACAACGAGATTGCCGAGCTGCTGGGCTGCTCGATCGGAAACTCGAAGTCGCAACTGCACAAGGCGCGGATGCGGCTGCGCGAGCTGCTCCAGGAACAGGAACGGGAACGGGCCCGGGCGAAACGGCAAGCCAGTCGCGCCGAACCAGCCGACTGAGCCCCGCAGGCTCGGACGGGAACACGATGCAGTGCACAGAATTGATCGCTGAACTGGAACACTGGCCGGAAGGCCCGAACTCTGCGGCCGCCCGCCAGCACCTGGACGTCTGCCCGCGCTGCCGCAACCTGATCACCGACCTGCAAGCCATCCAGCAGGCGGCCCGGGCCCTGGAGCAGGACACACCCGAACCATCCGAGCATCTGTGGGCGAGCCTGCGCCGCCGCTTGGAAGAAGAAGGATTGATCCGCCAGCCGCGTTGGTCTGTGCGTCTGGCGGACTGGACGTATCTGGTGCCGCGGCCAGCCCTGGTCGGAGCCTGCTTCGTCCTGCTATTTACCTTGGCAGCCGGGATGGGCCTGCTGCGACCGGCTGCGATATCCCCCCTGCCTGTGCCGGAAGTGGACGCAGAACTGAGCGCAGAGATGCTCGCGGTGCGCGCGCAGGTGAGCCAGGTCAGCCGCGTCGTGCGGGATCCGGTGGTCGCGGCTTCCTACCGGGAAAATCTGGCCATTGTGGAGAATCTGATTCGGCAGTGCGAAAAGGCGGTCCGAGAACAACCAGACAACCTGCTGGCGCGGGAATACCTCTACACGGCTTGGAGGCAAAAGGCAGAGCTGGTCGCGACGATCACCGAACGCGGAACTGTGGGGGCAGAATGAAACACTGGACTGCACGTGCCATGCGCACCCTAAACCACCTGAGCGGCCTGCTGGCGGTGTTGTTCCTGCTGGCCGCACCAGCCTGGGCACAACACCAGATCGAAAAACGGTTTCCAGTGACCGAGCGCCCGCTGATCACCATTCGGAATGCCCACGGCAAGATCCGCGTGCAATCCTGGCCACAGCCGGAAGTCCGGGTGGTGGCCACCCACGCCAGCAACAAAGTGGAAGTGGACGCAGAGCAGTTTGGCAATCGCATCGAAATCACCACGCACCGTCTGAGCGAAGAGCTGAACCCGAGCGAGTGGGTTGCCGATTACCAGATCACCGTGCCCGAAGAAGCCGAGCTGCAAGTGCACACCGATTCCGGGGACATCTACGTGGAACGGGTCTTTGGCGACATGAACTTCGACACGGTCACGGCGAACCTGGAACTCCGCGAAGTCGCCGGCTATCTGGTCGTTAAGACCATCGGTGGGTCGCTGGTCTGCATCAGGTGTGCCGGACGATTGGATTTCCGTTCCATCAGCGGAAGCATCCGACTGCTGGAGCCGATGACCTCCAACCTGTACGTGCAGACCAGTTCGGGCAGCATCTTCTTCGACGGAGAATTCCTGCGCGGTGGGGTGTACCGTCTACAGAATTCGAGCGGGCCCATTGAGGTGCGCTTCTCCGAGTCGAATTCGTTCGAGCTGAACGCAAAGTCGGTTTTCGGCCGTGTGGAAAGCAACACCGACCTGCGGCCCCGCGCGCACTCCCCGGAAACGTTCTCCGCACCGCGCGGGGCGCGCCGCATGCTTTCGGGCATCTACAACGAAGGACATGCCAAGGTCGAGCTGGTCTCCTTCAGTGGTACAATCACCATCCGGAAGCGGGATTGAGCCTCTCCCGAAAACCGCATCCGCTGAACGCATGACCGCAGCTTCCTCCCGGCGCCCCCGCAGACTGATCTGTCTGGTGGGCTTCATGGGCTGCGGGAAGACGACGGTCGGACGGCGCCTGGCGCAGCGACTGGGTTGGTATTTTGTGGATCTGGATGCTGAAATCGTCCGCCAGGCCGGCACCAGCATCACCCGGATCTTCCAGGAGAAAGGGGAGCCGGCGTTTCGCGAGCTGGAGCACGAAGTACTTCGGCGCGTGCTGGGCCGGGCGCAGGAGAGCGAACAATCCCTGATCCTGGCGCTGGGCGGGGGGACGATTGCGCAGGAACGCAATCTGCGGCTGGTTCGTGCGGCGGAAGCGACGCTGATCTGGCTGGACTGTCCCGTCGAGGAACTGTTGAAGCGCTGTGCCGGAGTGAACGACCGACCCCTGTTCCGGGATGAGGATTCGTTCCGCAAACTGTATGCCCAACGCTTGCCGTATTACCAGCAGGCCGACTATCGCGTGGACAGTACAGCCACACAGGATGAAATTGTCGAGCGGATCGTGGCGCTCGACCTGATCGAACGGGTGCGCTGATGCGATCTCCGAAAACCATGAGTGCAATGTGGACAGCCTGGGCCATCGCCTTCGCCGTTCCACTGGCCATTTTGGCCGGGCCGCAAGGACCACCCCGCGCGCGGGTGTCCCTAGCCGAAGATCGAGGAACCCTGCAGATTCTGCAGCAAGGACGGCTGGTGGGCAGCGAATCGTTTCAGATCGCCGCGAGCAGCAGCGGCTGGATCGCACGCGGCGAGACGGAACTGCAACTGGAAGGCACGCCGGGGAAGGTACGCAGCGAACTGCGGCTCCATCCGGATGGCTCGCCCGAACGGTACGAATGGACGGTCGAGGGACAGAACCGCTCCGCAGCGACAGTGCGGTTTTCCGGCACGACGGCCCAGGTGGATTTGCGCGTGGAGGGGGTAGCGCCGTTCCAGCAGGAATTTTTCTTCAATGCGCAACCCGTGCTCATTCTGGACAACAATCTCTATCACCAGTACGCCATTCTGGCCGCACTGTACGACTGGAAACGGGGTGGCGAACAGAGTTTTTCCGTGCTCGTGCCGCAGAGTCTGACGCCGGGAGCGATCACGGTGGAAGCCTTTGTCCCTGCAGAAAATCCGTCTGAGAAAAAACTGCAGGGGTTGCGAGTGCGCAGCGCAGACCTGGAACTGGAAGTGTATCTCGACGATGGCCGGCGGCTGATTCGCCTGGCCGTGCCCTCAGCCGGCGTGGAGATCGTAAGAAAATAACCCTCACGCCACCCAGCAGCCAGAGAAAGAGGCAGCGCCGGACGCCCCCAGCAAACACCGTGGGAACGCCGTAGTGCGAAACCTCCCAGACACTCCCCAGCGCTGAGCTAGAGGACAACCCGGCGGCCGGGTCGGGTCCGTCCGCGCGCGGGTGGCGGTTCGATCTCCACGTTGAGCGAGAGCGATTGCCCACGGCGCCAGACATCGAGCCGCACCGTTTTTTCCTCGCGCCGGCTGCGCAGCTTCTCACGGAGTTCGGCGAGGGTGCGGACACGCTCGCCGTTCACCCGCAGGATGACGTCGCCGGCTTTCAATCCGGCCTTCTCCGCGGGTGTGCCGCTGCGAACTTCACGCACCAGCACCCCTTCGCCGTCCGGAACGCCGAAGTATTCCGCCAGTTGGCCGCTCAGGTCTTCCCCCACGATGCCCAGTGTGGGCGTCCCGAAGACGAAGCCGCCAAAGATCTCCATTCGGGGAGGGACCCAGAATTCCAGATTCGGCTCCAGGACGCGAAACTGCTGCCGAAACTGGTCCTGCCAGCTCCCCAATTCGACAGCCACCGTCTGCGAGCGCCCATCCCGCCAAAGGGTGAGTTGCACGGTGCGTCCGGCGGGGGTTTCGCGAATCATCCGGCGAAACTGGACGGTACCTTCGACGCGCTGGCTGTTGTATTCGGTGATGACGTCGTTGGCGCGAAGGCCGGCCCGCTCCGCCGGGCTGTCTTTTTCAACCGAAGTAACCAGGACACCGTGCTCGGCGGGCAGGCGCAGTTCGCGTGCTTTTTCGGCGGTGACTTCAACAATCGTCACGCCAAGCCATCCGCTGCTCTCCGTGTCGAGTTGCAGTATCTGGCGATCCTGGAGGGCCTCCGGTGCCGTGTGGTGGGCGTGGCGTCGAGCGATTTGTGCGGCCAGGGCAGACTCAAGCTGTGACAGGGGCTCGGTGATTGTCGGGTGCCGCTCGGCCGGCGGGGAGGTATCCGGTTGCTGCGGGGGCAACGGCGTTGCCAATGCAACTGCAGCGGCGACAACCACTGCGGCAATCCCGAGCAGTGTCCGGCGATGCAGTTTTGGCTGGATTGCGTTCCACATGGTTTCCTCCAAATGCGACCCGTCAGATCACGGGGCGCAGAGTTGCCACTCGAATCCCACCATTGACCGTCCGAAGATGAATCTTGGGGCCCGGTGTGCCGAGCACACCGTGAAATTCGCCCGTGTCGGAGCTCGCCCGGACCAATATCGGGAGTTCCGAGATGAAATCACCGTTGTGGCTGCTGACCTGGAGCTCGAGTCCGGCGTGCGAGGGCAGAACGAGGGTCAGGGTGCCGTTGACGGTTTCTGCGACCATGGCCCCCGCACGGGCCAGCTGGCGGAACTCGAGATGCACATTGCCGTTCGTGCTGCGGGCGCTGAACCGTCCGCTGGCTGCGAGCAGTGTGATGTCACCGTTGACCGTGCGCAACTCGCCTTCGCCTTCGACGCCCCGAACGGTGATATGGCCATTGATGGTTTCCACGCGTTCCAACCGCACGCGCGCCGGGACGCGAATGCGGAAATCGACCTGCACGTCGCTGCGTTCGTTTTCCGGATAGCGGGTAAGAACCCGAACCCGGCCCGGCTGGGCTTCGGCACGGATGTGCACCTGTTCGAACGCACTGAATTCCGAGTGTGCGATTTTGTTCGCCTGAATCAGCACTTCGTCGCGGTCCCAGGCGTCAATGCGCACCGACCCGTTGATGTTGTGCAGCTCGAACACGCCGTTCGGCGGCAGGGGCAGGGTCTGCGTGAACCCCTGCGGTGGCTGCGCCGGCAGCGGTGCCGACACCAGGATCCCCAGCAACACAAACGCTGCCCGATGGATGCCCGCGCGCAACCGCGCCTGCTTCGTGCTGAAGGGGTGTGTGCGGCACATGGTCAGTTCAGACGGAATTCCACATCCACAGTGGTCAGCACCGGCACAGGTTCGTCCCCGAGCCACGTGGGTGCGTATTTCCACTGGCGGACCGCTTCGCGGGCGGCCTCGATCAACAGCGAAGGCCCGCTGAGAACTTTCACAGTTTCCACCCGGCCATCTTTTCCGATCAGCACCTCCATCCGGACCGTCCCCTGAATGCCGCTCTGACGGGCCGTCGGGGGATACACCGGGCGGACACGAGCGACCAGCTTTTTCATCTGTTCACGGGCCGGGATGCGAACGTAACCCCGAAGGCGATAGAGCACCTGCTGGTGCCAAGACTCGAGGCGATGCACCGGCTGCGGCTCGAGCGTTGGATGGAGAAGCTCCGCCTGACGACGAAGCTGCTGGGCCTGGCGCTCCAGTTGCTGCTGCAACTCGTCCAGCTGGTTGCGGAACCGCTGGTCCTCGAGCGGGTTCAGCGTATCGGTGTACTGGAGTCGAATGCGGCCACCGGCGGTGCGGAGCCGCAGCGGCTGGCCGCCGCCGTTCAGATGTCCTCGGGCACGCAGAGCCCGGCGCGACGTGTCGGATTCGAGATACTGCCACTCGAGGGGCACGTCGGGCGCGATGACCACCGGGTGGGGCACGCCTTCCACCAAGGCGTCGATGGTCAGGGGAAGATCGCGCGGCAGATAGACCACGATGTCGCCCCGTTCACTGAAGAGCTCAGAAGCTTCCCGCAGCTTCCCGTCCGGTGAAAAGAACGCGGTGATGCCACCGGCCTCGGTGCTGGCGCGAACCGGCGCACCGACCTGAAGCAGTCGAATACTGCCGGCAGAAGTTTTCACCTGGGCCGGCGCACGAATCTGCAGGACACGAATGCCACCGTCGCCGGTGCGCGCAGTGATCGCGCCGGCGGCCTGACCGAAGTCAATCTGGCCGCCCGCGGTGACCGCGGTGACGGTGCTTCCGGCACGGGTCAAGGTGATGTTGCCGCCGCCGGTTTCCACTTCGGCCGGGCCCTCAATCTGACCCGCCGAAATGTGTCCACCGGCGCTGCGCAGCACAGCGGCACCGCCGACCGAGGAAACCCGGATATGTCCGCCGGCGGTGGTGGCGGTCAGGTCCGCGGAAACGCTGCGCACGGTGATGTGACCGCCGCGTGTTTCCAGCCGCGCCGGGCCACGAACCGCCCCAAGGGAGATGTTGCCGCCGCCGGTGCTGACCCGGATCTCGCCGGCCCCGTCGGCAATTTCGACATTCCCGGCCTGGGTAACCAAATCGAGGTTGCATTCACGGGGCACGCGAATCTCAAAGCGCGCCCAGAGACGGCCACGGAACTCACGCCCGGGAACCGTGCTGGTGATCTGGACACCGTCAGAGGCGGTCTGCCCGACAAGATCAACGCGTTGCAGCTGCTCCGCAGCCGCAGGGCCGGCTTCGGTCTCCAGCAGAACGCGATACTCCACCGCCTGCGACTCCTGGGGCACGACGCGGATGCTCCCCAAATCCGTTCGCAGGCGGAGCCACTGGCCAGGACGAATCGGTAGACGACCTGTGCGCTCCACACTGAGCCGACCGCTGGCTTCAGCCGGAGCGGCACTCGGCTGTCGGCTCGGCTGGGCGGCCGCAAAAACCGGCAGGAAGAGAATGAACGCCAACCGGCAGAGCCGGCTCCAGCGATACGGGGGGGTGGGGCAACGAACAAGCATTCAGTACACCTCGCGCGGACCGATGCCCTGCAGCGCCGCCGCACTCTGCATGCGGATGTAGCGGTTGGGGTCGCGCTGCATGCGGTCGCGGAAGACTTCCAACAGGCGCGGGTCCCGCTGCTCGGGGGAACGCTCGAGCAGGGCGCGGAGACTGTTGATGGCTTCGATGCGCACGCCCGGGTTTTCGTCGTGGAGCAGGCGGTCGAGCAGGGTCTGGCGAACTGCATCGTCCTGCTCGAGGCCGCGCAACACTTCGAGCGCGTGCAGGCGGATGGCCGGATTGCGATCGTTGCGGGCGACCTCACAGAGGGTCTGGCGCACCTGGACATCGTCCCGTTCCGCTCCGAGCACGCTGAGCGATTCCATGCGCAGACCGGGATCGGCGTGCTCGAAGCTGCGGGCCAGGCGCATCAGAACCAACTTGACGGCATCGTCGTCCGGGGAGCCCTCCAGCACCAGCGGACGTTCGGCGGCGAGCTGAATGCCAACGCGGGGCCCGCCATCGGCGCTGGTGTCCAGCCAGTGGATGCCTTCGACCTGTGCCTGGAGCAATTCCGTTTCCGAAAGCTGGGGGCGCACGGTCACCACGGGCACAATCGGATCGTCTTCCGCACGCTGCTGCAGCAGATGGGGCACGCCATAGCCCATCGCCACACCGAGCAACAAGAGCAGCGCAGCCGCCAGCGCGGGATGGCCAGCCAGTCCGGAAGCCGAGTGGAGGAAAGCAAACCAGCGCGGCCGCGCTGGGCCCGGCAGATCATCCAGGGTTTCCCCGAGCTGGGAGCGGCACTGCTCGAGCAGACGGAGATCCGGCTCGAGCCGCGGCATCGTGCTCAGCGCCTGCAGGAGTGTGCGTTCGCGCGCCAATTCCTCCGCGCACATCGCACAGGTGGCCAGATGGGCTTCGAGCGCGGTACGCTCGGTCGCAGAAAGTTCATCGCAAAGATAGAGCGTCCGCAGGCGGGCGGCCGTTTCACAGCTCATCGGTCGTTCCGGCTGCCGGGGATTCATCGCCAGGCCTCCAGGCGGCTGCGCAGTTTGCGGGTGGCACGGAAGAGCGAATTTTTCACGGTCTCTTCGGTGGTGCCGAGCAGTTCGGCGATGGTGCGCAAGCGGAGCCCTTCCCAGTGCCGCATTTCGAAGACGAAACGTTCGCGTGGGGAAAGATCGGCCAGGGCGGCGGCAATCTGCTCGCCCAGCTGTTTGCCGAGCAGGGAGCGTTCTGGATTGGCCTGCGCGCGGTGTTCAATCTGGCGGTCGAAGAAATCTTCGCGCGCGTTGTCGCGGGCCGGTTCGACGAGCCGAGGGTTCGGGGAGGGGTCTTCGGGCCGACAGGCGCGACGACGGAGGTGATCCAGGCAGACATTCGTCACGATGCGATAGAGCCAGGTGTAGAAGCTGCACTCGAAGCGGAAGCGGTGCAGGTTTTTGTAGGCCTTGAGAAACGCTTCCTGATAGATGTCCCGGGCTTCCTCAGCATGACGAACCAGGTTGAGCGCCAGCCGGAGCACGTCGCGGTCGTAGCGGCGCACCAAGGCTTCGAAGGCCAGACGATCGCCCGCCTGGGCTTCGCGAACCAGTGTCTGCTCGTCGACGGCCTTCGCAACGGCTTCTTCTGGGTGGCCCACCAAAGCGAAGGGTATCCCTTTAGCTGGCATTCCCGTGCGTACCACTTTCTCGAAGTTCAGCCGGAGGTCGCATCCCACGGCCTCCGCCGCGCCCTTGTGGCGCATCCGGTCGCTTGGCTGCGTCCCACGCAACGCGGGCGGCCGGCTCTTCATCCCGAGATCTCCGAATCGGGTTCTCCTCGGACAACGGCAACTCCTGCCACGGCACAACTCACCTTCTATAGACGCAACAGAACGGCCCGGGTGAGCAGACGGCCCGGCCGGCCTGCAACCGGCCCGTCCGCCCAACCCTTGATATAAGATGATGCTGCCGGCCAGCGTGTGGCTGACCCAGCGACGGCAGGTCGGTGGGGGCATGGGAATCCGACTCGACACGAATGTCAAGTACTTGAAAGGCGTCGGGCCTTCGCGGGCGGCGATACTGGCTGAGCGCGGGATCCTGACCGTAGCCGACCTGCTCCACTATCTGCCGTTCCGCTACGAAGACCGGACTCGGCTGACGCCGATCGCCGAGCTGCAGCCGGGCGGGGTCTACACGATTTCGGCAGAAGTGCAGAGCGGAGACACAGTCCGTTTTCGACGCGGCGGAGGCGAAGTCTATCACCTGACCGTGCGCGACGCGAGCGGACGGCTCTACTGCAAATTTTTCCACGGCGGCTACCTGGAACGCCGACTCCGACGCGGGCAACACATCATCCTGCACGGTAAAGTGGATGTGGATCCGTACCGGCCGGCTCGGCTAGAGATGATCAATCCGGACTTTGAGCTGTTCGACGCCAACCAGGAAGCCGATTCCACCGAAGTCCGGCGGATCGTGCCGATCTATGAAGCCATCGGCAGGCTGAGCGCCCGGGTGCTGCGACGGATCATCTACGGCGCGCTGCAGAACCTGGAGGAACGTTTCCCGGACCCCTTGCCCGCCGCACTGCGGGAGCGACACGGGTTCCCGGAAAAACAGGACGCGGTGGTGCGACTGCATTTTCCGCCCCCTTCGGAGGACCTGCGGCAACTGAATGAATTCCGCACGGCGGCACACCGGCGGCTGATCTTCGAGGAGTTTTTCTTCTACCAGCTCGGGCTGGCCTTGCGGCGGCAACAGCGCCAATCCACGCCGGGCATTGCGTTTCGCGTACGGGAAGAACGCATTCGCGAGGCGGTGAAAAAGATTCTCCCGTTCAAGCCGACCGCTGCGCAGAAACGTGTGCTGGGCGAAATCGCTGCGGATCTGGAGCGGCCAGTGCCGATGAACCGCCTGCTGCAGGGCGATGTGGGGAGCGGGAAAACCCTGGTGGCCCTGGAGGCGGCCACGATTGTGATCGAGAACGGCTACCAGGTGGCGCTGATGGCACCCACAGAAATTCTGGCCGTACAGCACTATCTGTCCGCGCGGCGCACGCTGGAGCGCGCGGGCTACCAGGTGGCGCTGCTCATCAGCGGCCTGAGCCCGACCGAGCGGGCGGAGACGCGGCGACGCCTCCGCGAGCATGCGGTTCAGCTCGTCGTCGGCACGCATGCCTTGATCGAGCCGGATGTGGAGTTTGCCCGGCTGGGACTGGTCATTGTCGATGAGCAGCACCGTTTCGGGGTGCTCCAGCGGCTGCGGCTGATGGAGAAAGGCGGAACGGGCAGCGGGCAAATCCCGGACGTGCTCGTGATGACAGCCACACCGATCCCGCGGACCCTGGCGCTCACCCTCTACGGCGATCTGGACGTTTCGATCCTGGACGAGATGCCACCCGGACGGATCCCGCCGCAGACACGGTGGACCACCGAAGAGCACCTGCCGGGCGTGTGGGAGTTTGTGCGGCGGGAGGTGAAACAGGGCCGGCAAGCCTACGTCGTATATCCGGTGATCGAAGAATCGAAGCAGGAGCTCAAGGCGGCCACGGCAGAATATGAACGGCTCGCGCGGGCCCTGTTCCCCGAGTTCCGGGTGGGGCTGCTCCACGGCCGGCTGCGTCGGGAAGAAAAAGACCAGGTGATGGAGCAGTTCCGGCGCAACGAGATTCAGATTCTGGTTTCGACGACCGTCATCGAAGTCGGCGTGGATGTGCCGAACGCCACGGTCATGGTGATCGAGCACGCCGACCGGTTCGGGCTGGCTCAACTGCATCAGTTGCGAGGACGCATCGGACGCGGCGGGCATCGCTCGTACTGCATCCTGGTGGCGCCGAAAACAGTGAGTGAAGAGGCCCGCACGCGGCTGGAGACGCTGGCGCGCAGCACGGATGGATTCGCCATCGCCGAGATGGATCTGAAGCTGCGCGGCCCGGGGGAATTCTTCGGCACGCGGCAGCACGGCGATCTGCAGTTCGTGCTGGCGCACCCGCTGCGCGACCAGGAATGGCTGGAGCTGGCCCGCCAGGAAGCCTTTGCGCTGGTCGACCGCGCCGACGCAGACGTGCAACGGCTGGTGGCGTACCTGGGGCCCAGGTGGCAGCGGCGGTACGCGCTGGCCACGGTGGGATAGCGCGTGCGCGTCATCGGAGGCATCTACGGCGGACGCCGCCTGCGCACCCTGCGCGGGCTGGCGTTGCGACCCACCAGCGACCGTTTGCGCGAGACGCTGTTCGACATCCTGGGGGCCACCGTAGCGGGCTCGGTGTTTGTGGATCTGTACGCGGGGAGCGGCGCAGTCGGCATCGAAGCCCTGAGCCGGGGCGCGCGACAGGTGGTGTTCATCGAAAAGCATCGTCCGGCGGTCGCTGTGATCCAAGGCAACCTGCAAAGGCTGGGCTTTGCGGCCTCGACTCAGTGGACGACAAACGAACCAACCGCCCGCGCACTGCTGCTCGCTACCGATGTGCCGCGCGGACTGGCACGCCTGGCGGAGCGGGGTTTCCGAGCCGACTTTGTGTTCGCGGATCCGCCGTATGCCGATGCCCAAGCGTACACGCAGGTGCTCGAGTCTCTGGATCGTTCCAGCCTGCTCAACACGGCCGCACACGTGATTCTCGAACATTCTCGACGGCAGCCGCTTCCGGAACGAACACGGCGGTTGACGCGAGTACGCGAAGTCCGCCAGGGAGACACCGTGCTGAGCTTCTATCGCGTGGTCTCAACCTGATTCCGGCAGCCGCTCCAGGGAACCCCGTGATGCCACCTGGCCCACCCACCCCGCTGAAAACGCAACTGAACGTGCGGGATGGCTGAGTTCCCTGCTCGCACCTCTCGGATCTTGATTGTTCGGCGAAATCCGCTTGGCGCCGAACCGCGACTGGCGCGCAACAGGCGCCAGCGGGTTTTCGAAAGAAGTGTGCCGGGCAGGGGTATAATGGGCAGCATGCCCCTGCCGGCTGAATCCAAGCGCACGCGAAGCTTCTCGGAACCCCGTCTGCTGACCGCCTGGGAGTCCAGGCGGAAAACCGTGGCCGGGAGCATTCTGGCTTTACTTGCTACGACACGCCCCAAACCAAACAGACAGCGCGGATCCGAACTGCAAGCGGAGATGTTTCAGCGCGGATGGCAAGCGCCGGGAGAATCGGTACGGGCGTTTCTGCTGTCCCTGACCTGGCATCTGGTGGTCATCAGTTTTCCATTTCCGCTGTGGAAAGATACCGAAGCGCGTACCTACCCGGTCCCATCACAAGCAGAGATCATCTGGTACACACCCCCGCGCCCGCTGCCACGGCTGCAACCGCCGAGGCCCCGCGGGAAGGCTCCGCTGCAGCCCGCCGCGGCAGAACCGGAGCGGAACCCGGTTGCCGTTCGTTCCCGGCAGCGGATCGAAGTGGCCGTGCCCAGACCCACGCATCCGCGGCAGACGTTGATCCAGCCAGAAAGCGCACCCGAACCACCCAAAATCCTGCCGCCACTGCCGAACCTCGTGCAGTGGGCTTCGACACCCCATCTACCCAAACCGCGTCCCACCCCGCAGGCGCCTGCCGGCGCACAGCTCCAGCCACGGGCACGGAGCCACTCGCCGTGGCCACAGGCAGCCGCTCTGGACCTCGCTGTAAAAAGCCCCGTAGCGGAGCTGAAGATTGCACTGGCTTCACCTACAATCCCGAAGCCTCGGCTGGCGGTAGCGCCGGCCGCCCCGCAAGCAGCGGCCAACCCGGGCAAGGTCGAGGCCATGGCAGCGCCCGAGCTTGTACCGGCGGGTGCACGTCAGCCTGCGGAATGGCACCGGGTGATTGCCCTGTCCGCACACCCAGCGGAACCGACTCCGGTGGTGGAAATCCCTGCGGGTAACCTGACGGCCAACCTCTCTCTATCTCCGGAAGGTTCCAAAGCCACAGCGGGCAGTGGAGCCGGGAACGGCGAAAGCGGTGACCGTTCGGCAAGCGCGATGGAAGGGCCAGCGGGAGTGCACATTGGGGGCGATGATGCCAAGGAAACCACACACCGCGTGGCCAGCGGGACAGCGGGAGCCGCCGAAGTACCGCCAGTACGACCGCTTCCGATGCGCCCGCAACCGACGCGGGAGCACGTCGAGCTGCATCCCCAGCCCGCGCTCGCATTGCCCGGAAAAATACCCCTCGGGACACCGGTCGCGGGCGCGCTGTCCGCAAGGCGCACCTACACGTTGCTGATCAATATGCCGAACCTGACCAGTGCCACGGGAAGCTGGGTGCTGGAATTTGCCGAGCTGGATCTGCCCGGGCCGGTGGCGGGCAATGCAGAGTTACCTGTGCACGCAGCCCCCGGAGAGCTTTCCGGACCTGAGGTGCTGCGCAAAGTCGATCCGCGCTACCCGCCGACACTACGCGATCAAGGCGTGGCCGGTGAAGTCATCCTCTACGCGATCATCCGGAAAAATGGCTCCGTGGACAGCATTCAGGTTGTCCGGGGATTGCATCCGGAACTCGACCGAAACGCCATGGAAGCGCTGGCCCAATGGAAATTCGAACCGGCGCGGCGCAACAGCGAACCCGTCGAACTGGAGGCGATTGTCCGGATTCCCTTCCGCCCTGTGGTCCCGCCGTAATCCGTACCTGCCGAGGGTCAACCGAGCAGCGAAGCTTCCAACAGTTTCACCAGCGCCCAGAGGGTGTGGTTGACCGGGGTGGGCACGCCGAGTTCGCGACCGCGCCGGACGATGAGCCCGTTCAAGGCGTCGATCTCGGTTCGCTTGCCCCGTGCGATGTCCTGTTCGGTGGAAGAAGTGGCCGGGCCGAGGCTGTGGGCCAGTTGCAACCCTTTTTCCACCAGGTCGGCCGCCGGGAGGGAAATGCCCGCAGCACGAGCTACGGCGATGGCTTCCTGCGCCGTGGCCCGCATCACCTCTCGAGTAGGTTCGTGTGCGGCGGCGCGGGCGTAGCTGGCCCGGGTCAGTGCAGAGACGGCATTGCCGGCACAATTGATGACCAGCTTGGCCCAAAGCTCACCCTGAATGTTTTCCGTGAGATCACAGGGCACCCCGGCGTGCTGGAACAAGCTCGCCAGTTGTGCGGCCCGCGATTCCAATTCTGCCGGTTGCTCCGGAAGGCGCCCCACCACCAGGCGGCCCTGGCCGGAGTGCTGGACGTGTCCCGGGCCGGCCATGGCCGCAGCGACATAGACGACCGCGGGGAGCGCGTGGCGGCCTGTTGCCGCGTGGATGCGCACGACATTGTCCACGCCATTCTGCAGACTGACGAGCTGCGCCGACGGGGAAAGATGCGGGGCGAGTGCGCGGGCGGCCGTTTCGGTATCGTAGGATTTCACGGAGAAAAGAACGAACGCGGCGTCGCGGGCCGCCTCAGGGGAGGTCGCAGCCGCCACAGGAATGGACTGCTGAAACTGAAGGGTGTCGAGAAACAATCCCCGAGTGCGAATGGCCTCGACGTGGTGCGGACGCCCGATCAACGTGACCGGCAGGCCTGCCCGTGCCAGCATCCCGCCGAAATAACAGCCGACGGCCCCGGCACCGAATACGGCGATCCGCGTCCCATCGGCATCGGTGTGAAGCGGCAACGTCACCTCCAGGGCCCGAGAGCTAAACGGCCAGCAGGGTCAGCAGTCGGTCAATGTCGCGTTCGGTGTTGTACAGGTGCGGAGCGATGCGCAGTGCCCCTTGCCGCAGGCTGACAACTACCTTGTTCTCGCGCAATTTCTGATGCAGCACCGCCGTGCTGCTCGGCGAACGTCCGGCGATGCAGAGGAAGGGGCCCCGGGCAGCCGGGTCAGCGGGGCTGGCCAGGACACAGCGGTCGCGGGGCAGGCGTTCGACGAGCAGACTGAGCAAGCGTTGATTGTGCTCCCAGATCGTAGCGACGCCCATACGGCACAAAAACTCGAGTGCAGCAGCCATGGGCAGCAGGTTGAAGAAGCTGCCTGTTTCCGGAGCGTCCCAGCGACGCGCGTCCGCTACGGGCCGCCAGTCATTGCGGCCCAGGGATTCGAACTGTTCTGCCCCTTCCAGAGCCATCCAATAGAACGGGGCCGGCGCGAAGAACCGTTCGGAATCCAGCAGCTCGCGACGGAGCCAGAAAAAACCGGTGCCATAGGGACTCAGCAACCATTTGTAGCCGGAGCAAACAGCAAAATCGGCGCCGAGGGCACGGAGGTCGAGCGGCATCGCTCCCGCACACTGGCTGAGGTCGAGCAACAGCAACGCGCCGACCGCGCGACAGGCCGTGGCCAGCCGGGCTGCATCGATGCGGGCAGCGTTTTCAAAACGCACCAGGCTGATGGAGATCAGCCGAGTCCGCGGTGTGAGGCCATCGAGGACGTCCTCGGCGGTGAGGAACCGCTGCCGAGTCGCACGGACAATGTTCACCCGCAGACGGCCCGCTTCGGCCAGAGGCATCCAAGTGGCGAAATGGGCCGGGAATTCACCTTCCGCCAGCAGGACTTCATCCTGCGGAGACCAGGGCAGGCCCGCGGCCACCGCCGCCAGACCGGCGGAAGCACCGGTGGTGATGGCGAACTCGCGCGGGTCCGCGCCCAACATCTGCGCCAGGAGCTGACGGACGCGATTCGGCAGCTCGAAGTAGGCGGAGTCCGGCAGTGTTGCGGGATTCTTTTTCCACTCGAGCGCCTGCTGCAGGGCACGTGCCGCGCTGCGCGGGAGCGGCCCCTGCGCGGCGGCGTTCAGGTAGACGACGTCGTCGAATTCGAAGAAGTGCTGGCGCCAGTCCGCTGCGGCCTGTGTCGGACGACTCATCCCGTGGCTGTGGCGCGCCGGTGCGGGGCGCGCGGGAACATTTTAGAAGTGGTGGCGCAGGCTGCGAAAGCTGGGCACAACGAGAAGCCTGCCAGACCCACTGCGGATTTCGGCATGTTCCAGCTCCCAGGTGGCCGGATGAGGAATAAAGACAGCATTCAGGCCCGCGGCGAGCGCCGGATTGATGTCGCTGCGGGGACTGTTGCCAATCATCCAGGCGCGGGATTTCACGATGCGATGCTGCTTGACGATGCGGTGGTACTCGGAAACATCTTTTTCCGGCACGATTTCGACGGCCTGGAAGAAAGCCTGCAGGCCGGACTTCTGGAGTTTAGCGGCCTGTTCCGCAGGTTCCCCTTTGGTCACCAGGATAAGGCGATGACGTGCCGCCAGGTACGCCAGGGTTTCCGGCACGCCGTCCAGGATGACCGGGGTGATCGATTCAAGCTCCTGCAGCAGGGCAGCGATGCGTTCGCGCAGTTGCGGAGCGGCCAGCGCGCCGGCCAGCGCCAGGCAGGTCTCCTCCAGGGAGCGACCGAAGCTGCCGACGCCATAGCCGTACTGCTGGATGTTGCGTCGTTCGGTTTCGTTCAGGATGCGGCGGACGTACTCGGGCGCATAGCCGAGCGGCTCGAGCAGGGAGACGCACTCGGCAATGGTCCGCTCAAAGTAGCGGTTGTTCTCCCAGAGGGTATCGTCTGCATCCACCAGCAGGGTGCATTTGGCCATCTTTGGAGAACCCAGGCCGTCCTCGGCGACGAGCGCGCCAACGGGGGACGCCGGTCCGAACTTTGACCCATCAGGTTTTGCGCTCGACCGTGCACAACCGATCGAGAATGGCGGCGGCCAATGTCTGGATCTCCCCGTAGCGGGCGATGTATTGCTGGAAATCCCGATTCAGTTCGACCGCGAGTTCGGCAGGCAGTCGGGCGCGCAGAATCATGTCGCGCAGATGAACAGGATGCGGCAGGAGGGCATCTTCCTGCAATTCTTCCAGGGCCGTTTTGGCGTCGTAATGATACATGGTGGTCCTCCGCGGACGCAGGAAAGCTTTATTCTACCTGCCTGCGCGCCCAAGGGACAAAGCGAAATCGGGGCGACGCTCAGGCGGGTGCGGGGAGGAACTCGTAGCGATCAATGCGCGCGGCGACGCCACGATGGTGGTTCAGCGGCTCGACGCGGACGACCTGGCCGAAGCAGCGGATGTGGACATCGCCGGCCAGGGTGATCTCCTTGGGAAGGGTGAGAATGAACTCGATCGGCATGCCCGTTTCGAAGCTGCCTTCAATCAGAAAGTACAGGCCGCGAAAGCTGACGTCGCGGGTTTCTGCGCGGAGTTCGCTGGCGCCCGGATCGTCGGGACGGCGGATCATGACCGGAAGATTCAGGGCAAACCGGCGCGATGCACGGCGTTCGGTTCCGTTGGCCATATCTCCCTCTGCAACCGGGAAGTGATCGCAAAGTTAGCACCGCAAATATACCGCGCAACGCGGCGGATGTGGAAAATTTGTTCGAGAGGAAAGAGCAGTGCCCGGATCCGCCGTCAGCGATACACTGCTCTGGCTCACGAGCAACGGGAAACGAGGTGGGCGGCAGACGCCATGAGGAGAACATTCCACCGGGAAGTTTTTCTGCAAGGCCCGGCCGGCCGACTGGAAGCCAGCCTGTGGGTCTCAGAGATGAAGGAGGGCAGCGGACCCGTGCGCCTGGCTGGGCTCGTCTGCCATCCGCACCCGCTCTACGGCGGCACGATGCACAATAAAGTTGTGTTTCAGGTGGCGCGCACGTTGCAGGCGTTGCGCCTGCCGGTACTCCGCTTCAATTTCCGTGGCGCAGGGTTGAGCCAGGGCGAACACGACGGGGGACGAGGTGAGCTGGACGATGTGCGGGCCGCGTTGGACTACTTGTCCGAGCAGTTTCAGGAAAGTCGCATTGTGCTGGCGGGTTTCAGCTTCGGTGCCTGGGTAGGGCTGCGAGCGGGCTGTGAAGATTCCCGCGTCGTGGATCTGATCGGGCTGGGTCTGCCCGTGGAGAATTCCGATTTCTCCTATCTGAAGCGCTGCACAAAAGCCAAGCTGTTTGTGCAGGGCACGGCAGATCCGTACGGCGCGCGCAGGACTGTGGAAGCGCTCTACGCACAGGTGCCGGAACCACGCGCGCTGGTTTTCGTAGACGGCGCCAACCATTTCTTCACCGGACAGCTCGACGCAGTGGGCGAGGCCATTCGCCAGTGGCTCGAACAGCGACACCCGGAGCTGCACACCCCGGCCTGATCCGATCGGGCCGGCGAAGCGGGTGTGCCTGGGGCCAGCTCGAAACAACGTCTCGGACCCGCTCGAGCTGCCAACCACGCGGCGACAAACCTCGTTGTCCGCGATAGAATGGCAGCCGTAGAGCCGAAGTCGCACGCCCCACGGCTGTGCCGGCTGGGCGGCACCTACCGAACTGATCATGCAGGCCGCGCGACAAGCGGAACTGTTTGCCACGCGCACAGCCCCGGAAATCTACCTGGATGTCGAGACCCTGCAGCTCTCGCACGAAGTCCCTGGAGGTTGGGAGCGCATCCCCGATTTCGGGCTAGCCGTGGCAGTGACCTGGGACGCGATCTACGGCTTCCGCGAATGGTATGAGGAGCAGGCCGCGGCGCTGGTCAGCGAACTGGCCGCGACGCCCAGAATCATTACCTTCAACGGCGAACGCTTCGATCTGCAGGTGCTGAGCAAATACGCCGATGTACGTCCGCTGTACCCAAAATCACTGGACCTGCTGAAAGAGCTGGAGAAACTGCTGGGGCACCGGGTGCGGCTGGAGAGCGTGGCGCGCGACACTCTGGGAATCAGCAAAACCGGCAGTGGCACGGAGGCCGTGCGCTGGTGGCGCGAAGGCCAACGGCAGAAAGTGGTCGAGTACTGCCGCCGGGATGTGGAGCTGTTGCGCGATCTGGTGGCCTACGCTCGACGTCATCGACACATCGTGCTGGATGGGCGACCGATCCCGGTGAACTGGGATTAGGCACCCGGCGGAACCCTCGGCGGTGCAGCAGCCGGTCCGGCCCGGGGACGCAGCAGCCGCGAACACGCCCGCAGAATTTTCCGATAGGGCCACTGCTGAGCGGCGAACACAATCTCTCCCTGGCGCGGCTGCGAATAGTACCAGCGCGCCAGCAACGACAGATGATCGGCCCGCACCGCGAGCGTGCTTGCATCGCCCCCGGGAGCAGCGGGTTCCTGCGGGGACCCGGGCGGGGCAGCGAGGGGCAGTGTTTCGAGCTGCTCTCGCAGGAGCTGCTCGGCGGAGCGCGGCTGGTCCGCGAGAGCGGCAAAATCCAGCCGGAGCGGAGGCATCAGCTCGGCGCGAACCAGGGGAAACAGCAGCACAGCGGTTCCTTCAGCCGCACGTTGCAGGATGACGGCATGGAGCCGGTGCAACGGAGCGACCAGCTCGGGCAGGCCGCGCCACATCGCCTCGACCCGTTCAAGCCGGCGATGCAGCACCGCCGCGCGCTCAAAGTCCAGCGCCTGACTCGCAGCATTCCGTTCCTGCTCCAGCGCACCAGATAGGCTCCGTCCGCGACTGGAGAGGAACGCCAGCACGCGATCCACTTCGGCTCGATAGTCGGCCTCGGTGCAACCGGCAAAGCAGGGGGCCAGACACATGTTCATTTCCGAATAGATGCAGCCCGGAAACGACGGATCGCGGCAGATGCGAATCTGGCAGCGGCGGATTTTGAACCGATCGAGAAACTCGGCAGCAAAGCGATCGGCGGCGCGGCGGGAAGCAAACGGGCCGAAGTAGAAACCGCCATCGGCGGCCAGCCGACGCGTCACCGAACAGCGCGGGTAGGGATTACGCAGGTTGACCTTGAGCAGAACCGGCCGCCGCAGCCGCAACAGTTCGCGATAGCGCTGCGGGAAGAGGTGGCGCGCGAGGGCGTACAGGGTGAGATCCTGCTCGAAGGCGGAGCCCGTCAGCCGGTAGCAGAGCCGTCCGGCAAACGCCCGCAGGTTCAGACTGCGGCTCAGGCCGGCCGGCTCGCGCAGCAGCCGTTCCATCCGCCGGCGCAGGTTGGCGGTTTTGCCGAGGTAGGGCGACGCCCCGGCAACGCGCGGCTCCAGCAGAAAAACGGCCGCCTGCGTGGGCAGGGTGGCGAAAAACTCCTGCTCGCACTCCAGCCGAACCGGCAGGGCACACTCCAGCGGCAGCACCCCGTCAGGATACAACAGGGCGCGGCCGGCCGGAGACTCAGGAGCGCAGCACCCAGTGGGCGATGATCAGGCGCTGGATTTCGCTGGTGCCTTCGTAGATTTCGGTGATGCGAGCATCGCGGTACATGCGCTCGACCGGATACTCGCGGCTGTAGCCATAGCCGCCGTGAATCTGAATTGCTTTGTGGGTGACACGGGTCGCCATCTCGCTGGCGAAGAGTTTGGCGATCGAAGCCTCCAAGGTGAACCGAGCACCCGTGTCCTGCTTCCAGGCTGCCTTGCGGGTGAGCCAGCGGGCGGCTTCGATTTCGGTGGCCATATCGGAAAGCATGAACTGAATGGCCTGGAAGTTGGCAATCGGCTGGCCGAACGCGGTGCGCTGCTGCGCGTAGGCCAGCGCTTGCTCGAACGCCCCCTGAGCAATGCCGGTCGCCTGTGCGGCGATCCCAATGCGACCGCCATCCAGGGTGGAAAGCGCAATCTTGTAGCCTTCGCCTTCCTCTCCTAGGCGGTTCTCCACGGGCACTTCACAATCGGTGAAGGAGAGCTCCACACAGGCCGTGGCATGGATGCCGAGCTTTTTTTCTTCCTTGCCGACTTTGAAACCCGGGGTGCCCTTCTCGACGACCAGTGCAGTGATGCCCTTTTCGCCCCGCGCCGGATCCGTGTTCACGTAGACGATGGCCGCATCGGCGACGCCGCCGTTGGTGATCCAGGCTTTTGTGCCGTTGACGATGTAGCGATCGCCCTTGCGCACGGCGCGGGTCGCCAGTGCGGCCGCGTTCGAGCCAGCCTGCGGTTCGGTGAGCGCGTAGCAACCGATTTTTTCACCGCGCAGAAACGGTGTGAGCAGGCGCCGTTTCTGCTCTTCGGTGCCATAGCGGTAGATCGGGTCACAGTACAGCGAGTTCTGCACGGAAAGAATGACACCGGTCGAAGCGCAGACGCGGGAAATTTCCTCGATCACGATCGTGTAGGCGACGTGATCAAAACCGGCTCCGCCAAGTTCTTCCGGAAACGCCACGCCGGTCAGACCCAGCGCAGCCGCCTTGCGGAAGGTTTCGTGGGGGAACTGGCCGGTTTCGTCAATCCGAGCGGCCAATGGCTTCACTTCCGAGTTGGCAAATTCACGAACGGTTTGCTGGAGCAGTTTCTGTTCTTCCGTCAGGGCAAATTCCACCGCCGGCTTCTCCCCTCGCAGGCGTTCGAAGAAAAGAGATTGTAGGCGTCCGGGGGCCGGTTGAAAAGCAGAAATGCGTCGGGGCCGATTTCGCTATTCGTTCGCGGCCGCTTGGAAGGCACGGCGCAGTTTTTCAAAGGTGGTGCCCAGGTCTTCCGGTTCGACGCGGGTTTCCGCAACGGTGGTCATAAAATTGGTGTCGCCCGTCCAGCGCGGCAGGACGTGCAGGTGGAGATGGCCGGTGACGCCCGCGCCCGCACAACGGCCCACATTCATGCCCAAATTGAAGCCTTCGGGGTGGTAGGTGGCCCGCAGAGCCTGCTCGGCACGACGGGCAATGAGCATCATTTCGGCCAGGGTCTCCCCATCGCAACTGGCGAGATCCGGCAGATGCGCAAAGGGCACCACCATGACGTGGCCGGTGGTATAGGGAAAGCGGTTCAGGAGGACAAAGTTTTTCTGACCGCGAAATACGATCAGGCTCTGGTCGTCGGACAACGTCAGGGCGTCACAGAAGATACAGCGATCGTCCTTGTGCGGGTTGGAGACGTAGCGATAACGCCATGGGGTCCAAAGGTAATCCATAAGGGCTCAGGGGCCGGGCTCAACCTTGCGGCGCCGGCTCGACGGAGGCCGCAGGCTCGGCGGGCCGCTGGGCATTGACAAATTCTTTCAGTTCCCGGCTGGGCTTGAAATATGGGATCCGTTTCGGAGGCACGTCCACCTTTGCGCCGGTTTTGGGGTTGCGCCCGATGCGCCCCCGGCGCTGCCGGGTGCGGAAGCTGCCGAAGCCGCGGATTTCGATTTTGTCGTCCTGTTTGAGGGCCTGGATGATGCTTTCAAAAACAGTTTCCACGATGATTTCCGATTCCTTTCGGGGCAGTTCGGTCACCCGGCAGACTTCTTCCACCAGATCGGCTTTGGTCAACGTCGACGCCTTCATCGCAGCACCCCGCTGAAAGAATTTGCATGCCCTGGATTTGTTGCCATCGAAGCAACGGGTTCCGTTTCTTCTGGCGACTGCATACCACCAACCGTGCCGCAGGTAAACTTTTTTTACTGGACCGGCACGGTCACCGACTCAGGACGACATCTCCCGCTTCGAGAGAATCGCATCTCCAATCGTGGCGGTGGGGGACGACCGGGAAGAGCGATACTCCTGAATTTCGCGGCGCTCAGATTGCTTGACCGCGGCGCGGTAACTCAGACCGATTTTATGCTGATCGGGGTTCAGTTTGATGATCTTGAATTCGTACTCGCGGCCGATCTCCAGACCGCCGGGCAACGGACCGCCATCGCGGAGGGTTGGCAGCTCACCTTTTTTGCCGCGGCGGCCCTCGATTTCGGTGATGTGGCACAGGCCTTCGATTCCCTCGGCCAGCTCCACAAAAACGCCGAAGCGCGTGGCGCGGGTCACTTTGCCGCGGACCATGTCATTCACCTTGTGCTGCTGGAACCAGCTGGCCCAGAGGTCGTTCAACTGTTTCAGACCGAGTGACAGGCGGCGATTGTCCCGGTCGATCTTGAGGACTTTGGCCTGGACCGTCTCTCCCTTTTTCAAGATTTCGCTGGGGTGCCGAACCTTCTGCGTCCAGCTGAGATCGCTGATGTGAATCAGGCCTTCCAAGCCTTCCTCGATTTCCACGAACGCGCCGAAATCGGTCAGGTTGCGAACGCGGCCGGTGACGGTTGAGCCCACCGGATATTTTTCTTCGAGCGAATCCCAAGGGTCGGGCATGGTCTGCTTCAATCCGAGGGAGATGCGGCGCTGTTCGGGCTTCACGTCGAGAACGGCGACTTCCACCGTATCGCCCACCGAAACGATCTTCGAGGGGTGACGAGTGCGGCGGGACCAGCTCATCTCGCTGACGTGAATCAGGCCTTCCACGCCCGGCTCGAGCTCGACGAAGGCCCCGTAGTCGGTGACGCTGATCACCCGCCCGCGCGCGCGGGAGCCAATCGGGAACCGTTCCGGCACCGTGGTCCAGGGGTCGGGGAGAAGCTGCTTGCGTCCTAGCGAGATGCGCAACTTTTCCCGATCCAGCTTCAGAACCACGACCTCGATTTCTTCGCCCAGTTGGACAGCTTCGGAGGGATGCGCGATACGGCCCCAGGCAAGATCGGTGACATGCAACAGGCCATCCAACCCGCCCAGGTCCACAAACACACCGTAGGGAGTGATGTTTTTGACTCGGCCGCGCACCACAGCCCCCTCGCTGAGCGATTCGAGCAGTTGCGCACGGCGCTGGTTCTGCTCTTCTTCGAGGACGGCACGACGGCTGACGACAACGTTGCCGCGCTTGCGGTTCAGCTTCAGCACGCGGCAGGTGATCTCCTCACCCTTCCAGGCCTCCAAATCGCGTACCGGCCGAAGATCCACCTGCGAGGCGGGCAAAAAGGCCCGGATGCCGACGTCGACGACCAGACCTCCCTTGATGCGGTCCACCACCTTGCCCGTCAGCGGGGTGTGCTTGCGGTACGACTGCTCGACCTGCTGCCAAGCGCGGCGTCGGCGGGCGCGGATGTAGGAATAAAGTTGATAACCTTCTTTTTCCTGGCCGAGCGGCTCCACTTCGATTTCCTGACCGACCTCGAACGGGAGCTGCCCCTCAAACTCCAGCAACTCCTGCGCCGGCACCATGCCTTCGGACTTGGTGCCCACATCTACGAGGACGCCCAGTTCGGTGATGGCGACCACTCGACCGGAGACCGTTTCTCCTTGTGTGGGGGTCAGAGGGGGCGCCGGGTACTGCTCGATTAGCGCATCGAGATTGGCCAGGGCGGCTTGCTCTTCTTCTGAGGCAGGCTCAGAGGACGGCTGGCCCGCCTCGGTGGGCGCCGCCAGAGAAACCTCCTGTTCCACGCCTCGTGCATTGTGCCCCGCCTCGGCAGAAGCCTGCTGCGGTTGGCCCTGTGGAGGCGGGCTTTCCGGCTGTGCTGTCGGTTCCGTCACCGGTCCGGTGGCGGGATGAGGGGTAAGCTTTTCGGTCTCGGCCGACATTGCCGCGGACTCCGCACCCGATACTGCGCCCTGTGCCGAGAAGTCTTCCTTGGAACTCCCGAGTCGGGGGAGAAAACCAGGAAGGGCGCCGAGCACCTCGGTTCATGCCCAAACGCGCGAATCATACGTGGCCGTGACGGGAGTTGTCAACCGATGCCGCAGAAGGGAAGCCGGGGGCACGAGCAGGCCATCGTCACAGCCGAAGGCCATGGCGCACCGGGTCGCGGGCGTGCGGTGCGTGCTGGACCGCCCGCAGCACCCACGCAAAACCTAAACGCGGTCGACGCTGCGGGCACGTCGGAACTCCCTGCGGTAATCCGGTGCCAGGATTTCCACCGTCCGGCACATCTCATAGAGACGGGAGCGGATGCGCTGACCGATGCGGTCGGTCAGGGTTTCTTCCGTGCGCGGCACCTCAGCGCCCGTCGGGAGAACCGCCGGGGTACGTTCGCGGGTTTCGCGGTCGAGATAATTCGTCGTGATCAGGGTGATGCGCTTGTCGTTGTACCGCGCATTCAGAATGTGGCCGAGGGTTTCCAGCGCCCAGGCGGAAGGCTTGCTGGCCCCGAGATCGTCGAGAAGCAGCAATTCGGCATTCAGCACGGGCTCGAGCACGGCCAGCTCCGAAGTCTGGCTGAGGGCGTTGTAGCTGCCCTGGATTTCCTTGAGCAGCTCGCGGTAGTCGTAATAGAGGCCCTGGTGCCCGCGCAGAACCAGCTCTTTCAACGCGGCTACGGCCAGATGCGTCTTGCCGACACCACAGGGTCCCATCAGCAGCAGGCCGTGTTCGGTGCCCGGGCCGAAGTCGCGAGTGAAGGCTTGTACGAGCAGCCGGGCTTCGGCCAGCGAACGATTCCAGCCGGCCGCTCGGGGATCATCGTCGTAGACATCCACCTCGAAATTTTCGAAGTCGCAGTGCTCATACCGCCGCGGGATTCGAGCGCGGTCCAGCGCCCGCGCGAGGCGGTCTTCCGCACAGCAGTCACAGCGCACGGCCATGCGGCGCACGGTTTCTCGCTCCCGCCGTTCAACGGTCTTCCAGCCGGTTCCCGAGCAGTGCACACAATCGGCGCGTGCCATGAACACAAGATAGTGGAGCGGCTGCAGAGTGGCAAGCCTGTCGGGGTGTGGAAAGCAAGCTGAACTGTGGATGGAAGGACGGTGGCGCGGCGTCAGTGGACGATTTTGATCCCGCGGGGTCGGCCAATGCGCACAATCGCCTCTTGAACCTTGCGCCCCTGGGCCGAGCTGAGCCCGCGGAGCAGCTCTTCCTGCACAAAGCGGACAAATTCCTCCATCTGGTGCTGCATCTGCTGCATTTTCTCCCGCATGTTCAGGATGATCTCCACTCCGGCCAGATTCACGCCCATTTCGCGGGTCAACGTCAGGATGACTTCCAACCGCTCCAGGTCCTGGTCGGTGTAGAGGCGGGTGTTGCCCTGTGAGCGCGAGGGTTTCAGCAGGCCGACGCGTTCGTAGAGGCGCAGCGTTTGCGGGTGAATCTTGTACAGCTCGGCGACCGCGCTGATCATGTAGCCGGCACGCGCACGTTTTTTCGGTCTCGCCGCCATTTGATCGCCTCAACTGCTGGCTCGCGCAAACACATCCTGGCGGGGGTTTTCCGGCGCCAGCCGTTCGAGCTCTCGCAACAGGTTGCGTACCCGCTCGTCGACCGGTCGGGGAA
>JAIMBE010000218.1 GCA_023511565.1 Bacillota bacterium | reverse complement strand
GCTCCGGGGCCTGGACTCGAACCAGGATTCTCAGATCCAAAGTCTGATGTGCTGCCAATTGCACCACCCCGGAGCCGATCCTACACAGTGTAGCAGAGCCACGCGACCCTGTCGCTTGCCCTGGCCGCGGCCCCCAAAATTTCGCACTTCTGTTGAAACACGCCGGCCTCGCCGGTCGTATCGAGTAATGATAAGCTTGCGGGGTTCCTGTGCGGGGACGTCTGTGGGGAGGAAAGGGGGAGGGCTTATGTTCGTTAAAGGAAAGGGTTCCACGGCAGGTCTGCTGGCGGTCCTCGTCACAGTTTTGCTGTGTGCTTCCTCGCTGGCAGCACAGCAAAGCCCGGAAGGACGCTGGGAAGGCGCGATTCGGCTGCCGAATCTGGAGCTGAAGATTCGCGTCGAACTGAAACCAGCCGGCGAGGGCTGGTCCGGTTCTCTCGACATTCCGCAGCAGGGGGCCACCGGTCTGCCCCTGCAGAACGTCCGTTTTGCGCCGCCGTCCATTCGCTTTGAGTTCGACACCGGCCCGGGTGGGGTGGCCGTGTTTGAGGGCACCCTCGAGGCCACTCGCATCAGCGGCAGCTTCCTGCAGGCCGGCATGAGTTTTCCGTTCCACTTGGAACGCGCTGTCGTCGCGCAGCCCAAGAAAGACCTGCCGCCGGATTTGATCCCGCGCGAAATCCTGTTCGGCAATCCGGAAAAGGCCAGCCCACAGATCTCGCCTGATGGCAAGAAACTCGCCTATCTGGCGCCGCACAACGGCGTGCTGAACGTCTGGGTGCGCACCGTAGGCAAAGACGACGACCGTGTGGTCACCTCCGACAAAAAACGCGGCATCCGTTTCTTCGGCTGGCAATACGATAGCGAGCACATCCTCTACCTCCAGGATCGCGACGGCGATGAAAACTGGCATTTCTACCAAACCAACCTGAACACGAAGAACACGCGCGACTTGACACCGTTCGAAGGCGTGCAGGCGCAGCCGATTGCCAGCGATCCGAAATTCCCGGACGTCTTCCTGGTCGGTCTGAATCTGGAGGACCGGCGCCGGCACGACGTCTATCGCATCAATCTGAACAATGGCGCCGTCGAGCTGGACACGCGCAACCCAGGCGATGTGATCGGTTGGAGCGTGGATCACGACCTCCAGGTTCGCGCTGCGCAGGCCTTCGCGCCTGACGGCGGCACCGTGATTCGCATCCGCAAAACGCCCGGTGCCGAATGGCGCGAGTTTCAGCGCTGGGGACCGGAAGAGTCCTTTGGGGGCATCTATGCGTTTACCCCGGACAATCAGAGCGTTTGGGTCGGCTCCAGTGTCGGGGCTAACGCGACGCGACTGCTCGAGGTGAACCTGGCTACCGGCGCCAGCCGGGTGATCGCCGAAGATCCGCAGTACGACCTTGGCGGCGTCGTGATCAACCCCAAAACCAGGCGGCTCGAAGCCGTCGCCTTCGTCCGTGCCCGCACGGAATGGCAGGTGCTCGATCCGGCCGTGCGGGCCGATTTTGAAGTCCTGCGCCGTGTGCGCGACGGCGACTTCTTCATCGAAAGTCGTGACCTCGAAGACAAGACCTGGGTCGTCGCCTATGTCCTCGACAACGCCCCGGTCACTTACTACCTCTACGACCGCGCCACCCGGACCGCTGCGCTGCTGTTCACCAACCGGCCGGCACTCGAAACGTACAAGCTGGCACGCATGCAGCCGATCTCCTTTCGTGCCCGCGATGGCATGACCATCTACGGCTACCTGACCTTGCCCGTGGACCGCGAACCCAAAAATCTGCCGCTGGTGCTGAACGTTCACGGCGGGCCTTGGGCGCGCGACACCTGGGGTCTGAACAACGAAGTGCAGTGGCTGGCCAACCGTGGCTACGCCGTGCTGCAGATCAATTTCCGCGGCTCGACCGGCTACGGCAAGGCTTATCTGAACGCTGGCGATCGTGAATGGGCCGGCAAGATGCACACCGACCTAATTGACGGCAAGCGCTGGGCCGTCGAGCAAGGCTACGCCGACCCGAAAAAAGTCTGCATCTACGGCGGCAGCTATGGCGGCTATGCGACGCTGGTGGGGCTGACCTTCACCCCGGAGGAGTTCACCTGCGGAGTGGACATCGTCGGGCCCTCCAATCTGGTCACCCTGCTCCGGTCGATCCCGCCGTACTGGGAGCCACTGCGCGCTCTGTTCCGTCGGCGGGTCGGGCACGAGGAAACCGAGAAGGAGTTTCTCGAGTCCCGCTCGCCCCTGTTCAAGGCCAGCCAGATCCGAGCTCCGCTGCTGATTGCTCAGGGCGCCAACGACCCGCGTGTGCCACAGAAAGAAAGCGACCAGATCGTCGAGGCCATGCGTCAGAACAAACTGCCGGTTGAGTATCTGGTCTTTCCCGACGAAGGCCACGGCCTCGCACGGCCCGAAAAC
>JAIMBE010000217.1 GCA_023511565.1 Bacillota bacterium | reverse complement strand
GGCACACCGTGCGTCGCGCAGTCGACGAGCTGGTAGATGCAGGGCTACTGGAACGCCGCCACGGTCTGGGCATCTTTGTGCTCGACACCCAGCTGGACTACAAAATTGGCAAAGGCACCCGCTTCACTGAAAACCTGGCAGCCCTCGGGTTCATGACCGAGAACCGCATCCTGCGCAAGCAGACCATCGGGGCCCTGCCCCGCGTCGCGCAGCGCCTGGCGATTCAGGAGGGGGATGCGGTGCACTGGATCGAAACGCTGCGCATGGTGGAGCAGCGCCCCATGTGCCTGATCTCGCACTTCGTGCCTGCCGAGAAATTCCCGGACCTCCTCGAGCGCTTTGAAAGCGGATCGCTGCACGCGCTGCTGGGTTCGGTGTATGGCTGCAAGCTGCGCCGAACAGAAAGCCTGGTGACATCGGTGCTCCCGCAAGGGGACGACGCCAAGACACTGGGTATGCCGCAGAACCGACCGGTGCTGCGGGTCAAGAGTGTGAACGTGGACGACCGGGATGGTACCCCGGTCGAATACGCCCTCACCCGGTTCCGTGCAGACCGGATCCAACTGCGCATCAACCCCTGACGGTCTCGCAAACCTATCTCTTTGTCTTCCCACTCACAGGAGCCCTTGTAATGTATCTGAAACAATCCATTCGCCGCACGCTGCTGGCCGCCGGCCTGGCCCTGATGGCCAGTCCGTTTGCCGCCCTGGCCGCACAAAACGACGGCTCGGCCGTCAAACCGCTGCGGGTGATTCTGGTGCCCGCTGACGGCGGCACCGAAGACGGCACAAAGAAAGACTTCCAGCCCATCTTCTCCGCGATTTCGCAGGCCACGGGCCTCAACTTCGATCTCAAGGTCGGTCAGAGCTATTCTGCCGTCGTCGAAGCCATGTGCGGGGGCGCAGCCGACATTGCCTGGTACGGACCCGCCAGTTACCTGCAGGCCAGAAACCGCGGTTGCGCCGAACTGCTGGCGCTGGCGGTGCGCCACGGCGAGTCGGTCTACTACTCGGGCATCTTCGCGCGTACCAAGAGCGGGATCAACGGCATCCAGGATCTGAAAGGTAAACGCATCGCACTCGGCGATGTCAATTCCACCTCCAGTTTCAATGTGCCGGTGGCGATGATGCTTGCTGCCGGCGTGAACCCGGCGCGCGATGCAAGCGCCATCGTCATGGCCGGCAGCCACGCCAACGTGCTCAAGGCGCTCAGTGAAGGCCAGGTGGATGCCGGCGGCGCCTCCTTCGATTCGTTCGAAAAAGCAGTCAACGCCAAGGCCATCGACCCCAGCACAATCAAGGTGGTCGCCAAGAGTGCGCCGATTCCCTATCCGCCCCTGGCCATCCATCCCAAGGTGGCCGCGAGCGTGAAGGCCAAATTGCGCGATGCATTCAACAACATCGACAAAATGCCCGGCATTTCCAAGGATCAGATCCGCGGTTACGGCGGTGGCAAGGTTGATGGTTACACCGCCAAAGTCAGCGAAAAGGACATGGCGGACGCCGGCAAGCTCTTCGATCTGGTCACGGATCAGGTCAAGGTCGACATCATGAAGAAAGCCAGCGCGCGTTGACCCCCTTTGGATGTCCCACGGTGCGTGTCTGACGGCACGCACCGTGGGCAAGGAGACCCGATCATGATCCGCTTCGACGCTTTTACCAAGACTTGGCCTGACGGCACACGGGCACTCAGCGACATCTCCCTGGAAATTCCCAGGGGGCAGTTTTGCGTGATCCTGGGCCCTTCTGGGGCAGGCAAATCCACCCTGTTGCGCGCCGTCAACGGTCTGGTGCGCCCCACACACGGCAGCGTGGCGATCGACGGCATCGTGCTGACGCCAGCGACCGAACGGGCGCTACGCAAACGCATGGCCATGGTCCATCAGCATTTCAATCTCAGCGAACGCCTGAGTGTGGCCAGTAACGTCCTGGCCGGCTTGCTGCCCGTGGTGTCGACATGGCGCGCCCTTTTGGGTTGGTTCAAGCCCGAACATCGGGCCAGGGCTTGCCAACTGCTCGCGGGGGTGGAGTTGTCTCCCGAGCATCTCAAGCGCCGCGCCGGTGCGCTGTCGGGAGGCCAGCAGCAACGGGTGGGGGTGGCGCGCGCCTTCATCAATGCCCCGGAAATCGTGTTGGCCGACGAGCCGGTCGCCAGCCTCGATCCGAAAATCTCCCGCGACATCCTGACCCTGATCCGTGACACGGCGCGCGCCTGCAATGCCACAGTCCTTTGCAGTATGCATCAGATCGATCTGGCGCGCGAATTTGCCGACAGAGTCATCGGCATGCGCGACGGTCGCGTGGTGTTCGATGGCCCACCGCACGCGTTCACCGACGCGCGCGTCGCCGAGCTCTACCACGGTGCGCGCTGGGAAGACGATCCAGAGACACAACCACCGCTCGACGCCGCCGGGTCTAGAACCTATCTCAAAATTGCTTGAGCAGCATCACAACGCACGCGAGCTGCACGAAACCGAGGAAGTTCGAGGCGT
>JAIMBE010000216.1 GCA_023511565.1 Bacillota bacterium | reverse complement strand
ATCTACGCCCGCACAGGAGGGGGTGGATTTGTTTTTCTCGACGAGACCCCCATCGGGTGCTTCCTGGAACTTGAGGGACCCCCACGCTGGATCAAACGGGTGGCAACGGACATCGGCTTAACAACAACATGCTTTTTGACTGATACTTATCCAGAATTATATCAGAAGTACCGCAGGAGATGTGGGCAAACTCCTAAAGACATGGTCTTTTGTTCGACTGATACCCTTATATGAGGGTATGGTACCATCCCCGCTAATTCCCCAATAGCTGGAGAAAAATTACCCTAATGTGCCCAGAGGCGCCTGTCAACCCATTGCCTTTTGCAACAGAAGCTGCTATTCTTGGGACATGGTACCGGATGGACCTTCTAGTACGCGGCCGGTCCGGTCCCTGCGTTTGCGGGTAATCTGCACAGGAGCTGGCTTTCGAGATGCTCGTTAATCTGGCAATTATCGCTTGCTCGCTGGTGCTGCTCGTATACTGGTTCCGATACACGTGTCTGTTGATTCTGAACACGAAGTCTGCCACGAGCACGAGCCCCGAGTTTCTTTACCCGCGTCGGGTCAGCGTTGAGATGGCCTTCGGCACGGGGACAAGTTCCCATACGGTGGACCAACTCAGTGAACTTCTGGCCCGCGACTATCGTCTGCTGACCTACCTGCTGCGGCACACGGCCGCTCTGGAGGTTGGCGGCCTCACTTTGGAGCACCGGCTCTTGATGCTGGACTTCCGGCTGATGCAGTTCTGGTACAGCGTTGCGCGCCTGCTGTTTCCGGAACAGGCCCGCAGGGCCCTGAAAGAGATGACCGAGATTGTCGCCTACTTTGGAAACGCCATCGGGGAGCGTACTGCGCAAACCGAGCGTTCCTTGGTCTGACCGCTTGCCCTATTTCCCTGCCTTGCCTTCAGCCTTCCGGCACGACAGCGCCGCCCCCGTCGGCGCCCGAGCGTCTACAATGGTAGCGTCGTGTCTGCGGAAGCTGTGATTGCCCGATCCGTTTCCACTCTGAATCGCATCCGCCAGGAGATCGGGAAGGTGATTGTGGGCCAGCAGGACGTGGTGGACTGCGTCCTGATCTGCCTGCTGGCGGGTGGCCACGTGCTGCTGGAAGGTGTACCCGGCCTCGGCAAGACCACTTTGCTGCGGACGCTGGCTCGGGTGCTCCAACTGAAGTACTCGCGCATCCAATTCACGCCGGACCTGATGCCCGCCGACATCGTGGGCAGCATGATCATTGAAACGAGTGCCGGCGGCGCCAAGTCCCTGCGGTTCCAGCCCGGGCCGATTTTTGCGAACCTCGTGCTCGCCGACGAGATCAATCGCGCGACTCCCAAGACCCAGTCTGCGCTGCTGGAAGCGATGCAGGAGCATACGGTCACCAGCGGCACCACCACGCACGAACTCGAGGCCCCGTTCCTCGTCATGGCCACGCAGAATCCGATCGAAATGGAAGGGACCTATCCCCTGCCCGAGGCGCAACTGGACCGTTTCCTGATGAAAAGCATCGTGAGCTACCCTTCCCGTGACGAACTCAACCGGATCGTGGAGCGCACGATTCACCGCGACGACGTCCGGGTGGAGCCTGTGGCCGGGCGGGAGGACATTTTGGAGTTGCGCGCGGTCTGCCGGGAAGTCCTGGTCGCCCCGCACGTGCAGGATTTTGCTGTGGATCTGGTGCTCGCCACGCAGCCCGAGCAGCCCCAGGCGCATGAGCTGGCGCGGCGTTATATCCGTTACGGCAGTTCCCCGCGCGGAGCGCAGGCCCTGGTCGAATGCGGCCGCGTACTCGCCCTGATGCGCGGTCGCTCGCATCTAAGCATTGAGGACATCCGCGCCGTGGCGCCGGCGGTGCTGCGGCACCGGATCATTCTCAATTTCGACGCGCACGCCGACGCACAAACCGTCGAGACCATCCTGCCCGAGATCATTCGGAGCGTGGCTGTGGCGGCGGCTTAAGCCTCTGAGTCATCATGAGCAGATCGCCGCTGGTGGACCGGAAGTTCCTGGAGCGATTGGAAACGCTGACGCTCCGATGGCAGAAATCCTTCCCCGGCCTGGTGGGAGGACACAATCCCTCCCGTTTTGCCGGGCCGGGTCTGGAGTTTTTTGACCACCGCCACTTTCACGAGGGCGATGACCTTCGGGCCGTCAACTGGCGGGCCTATCTGCGCCTGGAAAAGCTTTTCCTCAAGATCTTCCACGTCGAGCCGCGCATTCCGGTGCGTCTGCTGGTGGACGTGAGCCGCTCGATGGCCGCACCGAATCGGCTCAAGTTCGATTACGCCCGCCGGCTGAGCGCCGCGCTCTGCTACGTCGGGCTGGTCCGACTCGAAACCATGGTCCTGCAGCCGTTCAGCGACCGGTTAGGGGACAGCCTCACCTGCGGCGGAGGACGACACCGCTTCGGCCCCGCGGCCGAGTTTCTTTCACATCTGGAACCCCAAGGGGCCACCGACTTTCTGAGTACCGCCCGTGACTTTCTGGCGCGTTATCCGCAGCGCGGGTTGCTGATTATCATCTCCGACTTCCTGGACGACGCCGGGTGCGCCAAGCCCATTCAGTACGTCGCCGATTTCGGTCACGAGC
>JAIMBE010000215.1 GCA_023511565.1 Bacillota bacterium | reverse complement strand
GTTGGGCCGCGTGCAGAAGATCGAGTATCACCTGGAGGGACCGTATCACACTTGGGTGCGGGTTCTGCCAGAGAAGTTTTTGAAAGGGAACGCCGAGCGCGAGGTCATCGTTAAGATCCTCGATTCCGGGCCGACCCGTGGGCCTAACGACGAGATTCTGATCGCCGACTCCGACGCAAACCCGAAGTTTCGGCTGGGGGAGCGCGTCCTACTATTCCTTCGAAAGTGGCCCCGAGACTTGCTCTATTTGCACAAAGTTGTGAGAAGCCTTACGCCTCCGGCGCAGGCTGCACACCTGACGAGGCAATACGGGAGTGCCGCGATGGCCGAGGCCGAAATGGCAGCCGGCGGATACTATGAACTTGGGGCTGAAGCCTTCCGGCTTGTGGGAAATCAGGCAGTTTCGAAATCCCGAGCTCTGCGCGTGCCGAACGCCGTTGGAGAGAAATTCGACCTCAGAATGGCCCAGGAACTAATCCAGCGCGTCGTAGATGTGCAGCGTAAGTTTGAACGCAGGGAGGTGACGCCATGACGCACGCGTTTGCCAAGGGGCTGGCCCACATAGGTCTCTTCATGGTGATGTTGGGTGCGGCGGGCTGTTGTTTCAATTACACCGGCACTCACCTGCCGATCAACCCCACCGGGACTGAACTGCACTATCGCGCTAACCCCAGCATTCAGTCCTCGTGGATCACGCTCAGTTTGCGATTCAGGGTCTTGAACGCACAAATCCCGACAGAATGCTCGACGCGGTTCGTACTTTAGAACGCGCGAATAAGGCGCATTCTCTATATCTTGCGCAGCCCCCCACCGAAAAAGCCAAACCCCTCAAAGTAGTGCTTTCGAACTGCGCGATTGACGCCGCAAGTGTTTATCCCACCTACAGAAAACCCTTCGATGTGATCTTTGCGCGGGCCAAAAATGAGGAGTGGCGCGCCCGGAGGGACTCGAACCCCCGACCCTCTGCTTAGAAGGCAGACGCTCTATCCAACTGAGCTACGGGCGCATTATGACTGTATTTTAGCATCGCACAAACGGCGCGAATCGCGAACTGGGAGCTGCCGGAGCCTCCGTGGCAACGAATTCACTCAAGCCAGACCGGCTTTGTGCGCAGGTGACGGCGAGCGGCCCAGGCAAACCAGGCCACCACCGCGAGCAGCCCGAACCAACCGAGCAGGCGCGTGAGGCCACCAATGGTGCGGTCGTGCACCAACAGACCCCACTGTCCGAAGAGGATCTCCCAGTCGTGCTCGCCCGAGCCGACCAGCGGGAGAGCCTGACTGCGCGCATCGGCCATATACCATCCGACATAGAAGAAATTTTCGAAGAACCAGAATGCGGCAAACGCTGTGCCGCTCAGGTGCCGCTGCCGGACGAAATGGAGCACCAGCAGGGCCGGCACAAGCAACTGGGCGAGCGTGCCGCCAAAGATGCCCATCGTGAAACCGAACCCACTGAAGAACAGATGGCCCGCCTCGTGGATGATCAAATTCACGTGGTCAAGGAGCAGGTAGCCATCCTCATCGGTGGCGGCATGCAGCAAAAACAGGCCGAAGAACACCAGCCAGCCGACGTACGCCGGTCTGGAAATCGGCTGCCAGGCTTCGTGTCCGGGCTCGTCCATGGCCTCAGTCTACCAAGGGGGCCCGCACATTGTGCTTGGGTTGGCAGCGCGGCTGCGTAGGATGCAACCCTGACGCGGACCGGACAAAAACGAGCAAACGTATTGCCGACCCTACGCAGGGTGAGCCTGAACAGCGATAAGTCGAACCCAGGCCGCTGGGGCCCGTGCGATCCTTGCACGAGCAGACACCGGAAGTTCCCCAGCCGACGGTGTACGCGCCGATGCAGAGCAGCGTCAGGTGGCGTGCGATTTGGCGTTGGCGATGCTGACCAGGCCGGTCTGTTTCTGCTCGCGGAAGCTGAGCACATCCATCGGACAGACGGTCACGCAGATGCCACAGCCGATACAGGAGGAGTTTGCATTGGTAATCGGTTCCTGCTTCAAGGCAAAGCGCATCACGTCGATGCCGACCAGGCAGTTGCGTGTGCATTCGGTGCAGGCGATGCACTTTTCGTTGGCCACAATCCGGTACCGGCTGAAGCCCCACTTCGTGTAGGCGCGGCTGAACAACTCCATCATTTTTGCCAGCGGGCACCAGTACCGGCACCAGATTTTGCCGCCCAGAAACGGGTACAGCGTCACCGGCAGGATTCCGACCAGCCACAGATCGACCACGACCGCGTAGAACCGCAGTCCGCCTTCGACAGGCGCTCGGAGCAGCACCACCGTGTCGCGGAGCAGCATCCCGACAGTGACCGCGACAGCCAGAATCAACACCACCAGATTCATCACCTCCCAGCGGTAGCTGGCTTCGCCCTTCGGCGCCAGGTGACGCCAGTGATCGCCGAGTGTTTCGGCCAGTCCGCCGCAGCCACACACCCAGGAGCAGTACCGCTTCCCGTGCCACAGCACCAGCAGTGGGATCAGTCCGAAGGCGAGCACGGCGCCCCACACCACCCACACTTCGTGTGGATCGTAGAGAAAGGTGTAGAAAAACAGCGGCCAGGCATACACCAGACCGTAGCTGCGCCAGGCCTGTTCGGCAAACTGCGGATTGC
>JAIMBE010000214.1 GCA_023511565.1 Bacillota bacterium | reverse complement strand
CCATAACCCGTCGTTCGCAAGAAGGTTCCTGTGTGGTATGTCGCAAAACGGTGGATCTGTGGATCGCGCTATGCGGTGCGGAAGCGGGCAATTTGGCGTTAAAGGCGCTGGCGCGCGGGGGCGTCTACGTTGCTGGCGGCATCGTGCCGAAGATCCTGGACGAGGTGAAAGCAGGTGGCTTTGTGCGCGCCTTCCAGGAAAAGTCAAAGTTCCGAAGCCTTTTGCAGCAGATTCCCATCTATATAGTGTTGGACGAAAATTTGCCACTCATGGGAGCAGCAGTGCGTGCCGTGGCAGAGCTGGAAGGCTGAGCATGCCGCATGGGCCGGAAGGTTGTGTATGAAACGGCGAGTGTGGGTTTTCCTGTTCTGTGGAATTCTGGGCGGGATGACCGAACTGGCTCTGCCGAAGACCGCAGAGCGGGCGCAGGAAACCGTTCCCATCAGCCCGCACACCACGGCGACTCGCACCGAGCCCCAGCCCGAGGAACTCTGTGCCGTCTGCCAGCAGCCGGTGGGTACGGAAGGAGTAGCCTACGAGGTTGCAGGCCAGCGCATCGCCATCCACCGCGACGAGCTGGCTTCGGACCTGGCCGCGCAGTTGCGTGGGTTGGTCCGCCAGCTCCAGCCCCAAGGCGCATTTCTTGGCACCCGCGAGGAGTACGGCGGGGTGAGCTGGATCTGGTTTTTCACCGGACTGTACATACTGGTAGGTCTGGGATTCGCTGCGCTGTGTGCGCACCGTGCGATGCACACCGGCTATCCTCCGGTCCTCTGTTTTTTTCTGGGCCTGTTCTTCACGGTCTTTGCCTATCTGGGATTGCTCACCCGACCCCGGCGCACCGTTTTCGCGCCCGGAGGCATCCCGCGCGGACTGGGGAAATTTGCTGCTACCTTGCCTTCGCGGCCCTGTCCGGGATGTGGTGCGTTGAATCATCCGGCGGCGGCTAGGTGCTCTGGCTGTGGCGGCAAGCTGGAACCGCACATCGAATCCGAGGCGGCGCGCGTCCTTTCTCCGTTGAACTGAGGATCGCATGTTCTCTCGTCTGCAGCAGAAGCTGGTCGCCATCTTTGAAAGCGCCAACATGCCACAACGCCGGCCCGCGCTGCGCGCGCACAACGAGAGCAGTATCCCGGGCGTGTACGTCATTGGCGACCTGGCCGGCGCGCCGGTCATCAAGCTGGCCATGGAGCAGGGCTATCAGGTCATCGAGCACATCGCCTCAAAGGCCGACGCGCGGCTCTCCAGCGGCGATGGATACGACATCATCGTCGTCGGCGCGGGTGCCGCAGGATTGAACGCCGCGCTCGCCGCTCGGGACAAGGGCCTGCGCGTGCTCGTGCTCGAAAAGAATAAAATTGCCAACACGATCGAAAATTTTCCCGAAGGGAAGTGGGTCTACGCCGAACCCGACCCAATTCCGCCGAAGGGCAAGCTCTGGCTCGATGGCGCCACCAAGGAAGATCTCATCCGGCGCTGGCATCAGATTATCCGCGACAACCAGCTCGACGTACGCACCGAGGAAGGCTTGCAATCGCTCGAGCGGCTGCGCGACGGCACCTTCCGCGTGATCAGCGAAAAGGCCGAATACCGGGCCAAGCGCGTTCTCCTGGCCACCGGCCAGCGCGGTAACCCGCGCAAGCTGAACGTTCCCGGCGAAGTGCAGGAACGCATCTACCACCAGCTCTACAGCCCGAAACAGTACAAGGACGAAAACATCCTGGTCGTGGGAGGAGGCAATTCTGCCGCTGAGGCAGCCATCGCGCTCGCCGAGCGCAACCGCGTCGTGCTCAGCTACCGGGGTGACACCTTCTACCGCCTGTTCAAAGACAACGACCGCAAACTTCGGTCGCTCATCGCCGAGGGTCGTGTCCGGGTGATTTTCAACTCCCGTGTCACAGCCTTCGACAACGGCGTCGCGAAACTGAAAGTCGAACGGGAGGGCCAGGAGGCCACCGAGGAAGTTCCCTTTGACCATGCCTTCGTGCTGATTGGTGCGGAGTTCCCGGGAAACTTTCTGAAGTCGCTCGGCCTGCGCCTGGAAAACGAATGGTCAGGAAGTTGGTCGCGCACCGCCGTCTTAACACTGGCCGTATTGTTTGGTCTCTGGGTGTGGGGCGGACAGGCGGGCGTCGAGTTCATCCGCCAGATACCGCAGTGGCTCGGCGGAGGCATCGCGCTGAGCGCACTGGCCACGTTGCTCTGGCTCGGCCTACGTGGTGACCGCTTTGCCTGGTTCGGCGTAGCCTTCTTGGCCAGCTACACGATTTACGGGGTGAAATCACCCGGCTCGGGCAACGAATACTGGCCGTATCGCGGCTGGGGCTACGAGACCTTTTCGTTTTTCGGCCGCCCAGCCACGTTCTGGTACGTGGTGCTCTACACCATCGTGATGACCGTGTTCGGCATCGCGGCGCTGAAACGGTGGGGCCTCGACCGCAAGGACAAATTCCAGCTCTGGCGCTATGTCAGCCTGCTCGGGTTCCAGTGGATTTTCTTTTTTCTGATTCCTGAGTTCCTTTTTCAGTGGGCCGTGCGGTACGAGTGGGTGGGCGCCGAGCTCGCCCGCAATCCGCAGTTTGCCGAACAGGCCTGGCGCAGCTACTGTCTGGTGTATGCCTGGCCGCTGTTTTTCTACACC
>JAIMBE010000213.1 GCA_023511565.1 Bacillota bacterium | reverse complement strand
GGCCAACGCCCCGGTCGTCGGCAGCGGCGGTTCCCAGCCGCCCAGAAACAGCAGCGTGGCCAGACAGGAAGCAATCACCATGGCCGTATACTCGGCCATGAAGAACATCGCGAATTGAAAGCTGGAATATTCGGTGTGGAAGCCGGCCACCAGCTCGGTTTCCGCTTCGGGCAGATCGAACGGTGCGCGGTTGGTTTCCGCGATCGCGGAGGTGAAATAGCAGAGGAAGCCGATCAGTTGCGGAATCAGGAACCAGCGTGGCACGGCGCCAAACCAGTAGCCCTGCTGCGCGGCGACGATCTCGCGGAGATTGAACGATCCGGCCAGCAGTACCACGCCGATCACCGAGAGCGTCAGCGAAATTTCGTAGCTGATCATTTGTGCCGAGCTGCGCAGTCCGCCCATCAGCGCGTACTTACTGTTCGAGGCCCAGCCGGCCAGCGCCACTCCGTAGACCCCCAGCGCCGTAATCGCAAACAGAAACAGCAGGCCCAACTCCACTTCGGCGACCGCCAGCGTGGTGCGTACACCAAAGAGCTCCACTTCTGCCGGGCCGAATGGGATCACGGCCAGCCCGCTCAGCGCCAGCGAAAGCGCAAGGAACGGGGCCAGGTAGTACACCAGTCGGTCGGCCCCCTGGGGCTCGACCCCCTCTTTGAAAAGGAATTTCAATCCGTCGGCCAGCGGCTGCAGGAGTCCGTGCGGCCCGACCCGGTACGGCCCCAAGCGCGACTGGATGTGACCCACCACCTTGCGTTCGAACCAGGTCAGATAGGCTACCGCGGTCAGCACCAGGAATAGCAGAAGACCCGTCTTCACTAGGGCCACCAGCAGCAGGGGATGGACATCGAGCTGGGTCACTTCGCGTTCCTCAACTCTTCGTAGGAGAGTCTGGCTTCCTTCACCGAGCGGATCATTTTCAGGTAGCGCGTCAGGCTGCCGCTGGTGAACAGCGTGTCGCGCGCAGAGAAGATGGCGCCGACCGGAACGTCATAGCCCCGGGGATCGACCGTCAGCACCGGGTGGACCGGTTCCGCACCGCCGGCCAGCAGTGTGGCCAGCGAGAGGTTATAACCACGCACATGCTGGCGGATCTCTTCCAGCACCTCTTCCGGAGTCCGTGCCGCGAAGGGTTGCCCGAGGCCCAGCCGCGCCAACCGGTGCGAAAGAAGGCGCAGGATGTCGAAGTCGCTGCGCACCCCGGGCAGATCCACGGCCTTGCGCAGCATCTGGACCTCGCCCGCGGTGTTCGTGAAGGTCCCCTCTTTTTCGTAGGCGCTCGCTGCGGGCAGCACGACGTCGGCCAGTGCGGTCGTTTCGGTCGGGAAAATCTCCTGCACGACGAGCAGCTCCAGCCGGGCCAACTTTTCCGCCGGAACCCCGAAGGTGTTCACCGGATTGGCGCCGACGACGTACAGGGCTTTGATTTTCTCGCCTGCTTCCTTCAGCATGGCGCGCGCATCCAGCCCGGTCACCGTGGAAAGCTCGGCTCCCCAGAGCCGTCCGAAGCGTTCGCGTGCAGCAGTGTCGCTGACGCGTTCGTAGCCCGGCAGGAACTCGGGCAGCAGACCCATGTCGGAAGCCCCGCGGGAATTTGCGTAGTCGCCGAGAGCCAGATAGCGCGTCTGGCCGGTGAGTTGGCGTCCGAAATCCACCAGGTCGCCGATCGCCTTGGCGTAGAGTTCGGCGCCAAAAACGATGGCCACGTCGGACTCTTTCCGAATTTCCGCTTCCAGCTCCTGCAGGGCGTGTCGCGTCTCGGGGCTGAGCTGTCCGCCGCCGCTGGCCAGATGCCGCAGGGCCTCGACTTCGTCGGCCTGCACGAACCGGGTGGCCCGACGCTTCAACTTGATGGGCTGCGCGTTGATGATGTAGAGCCGCGCCCCGGCGTTGCGCACCGCCCAGCGGATCTGCCAGGCGACCAGCGGGTTCTGGTAGCTCGGCTCGTTGCCAATCACGAGAATGGCTTTCGTCTCGCGCAGCGCCTCCATGCGGAGCAGGGCGTGCGGGGCTTCCTCGCCGAGCGCGGCCGCCAGGCCGGCATAATCGGCCGTGCGGTGGTGGTCGATGTTGTTCGTGCCGAGCGTGGCGCGTGCGAACCGGTTCAGCAGGTAGTTTTCTTCATTTGTCGTTCGGTTCGAACCGAGCACGCCAATGGCCTCTGGCCCGTAGCGATCGCGGATCGCTTTCAGGCGCTCGGCGGCGATGCGGATGGCCTGCTCCCAACGGGCCGGCTTCTGCGTGCCGTTCTCGCGCACCAGAGGGAATTTCAGCCGGGTTTCGTGGTTGACGAAGTCGAACCCGAAGCGGCCCTTGGCGCACAGGAACTCCCGATTGAATCCGGAGAGGTCGCGGTTGTTGGCGCGGAGAATCTGGTTGTTGCGCACACTCAGTGTGGTTTTGCAGCCGTTCGAGCAGTGTGCGCAGGGCGTGGCCACATATTTCATTTCCCAGGGCCGGGTTTTGTAGCGGTAGGTTCCACTGGTCAGCGCGCCCACCGGGCAGACGTCAATGCACATGCCACATTCTTCGCATTCCAGATGATCGCCGCGGTTCGGGAGGATCGTCGAATACACCCCGCGGTTGCCCACGCCGAGCGCCTTCACGTCCATGCCTTCGTCACAGATGCGCACGCAGCGGAAGCAGAGGATGCACCGGGGCATGTCGAAATAGACCAGCTCCGACCACTTTTCCTCCGGCTGGTGCACCTT
>JAIMBE010000212.1 GCA_023511565.1 Bacillota bacterium | reverse complement strand
GGTGAAGCCCGCCCTCCATACACCCGTTCCGCCGTCCGGCACACCGCTCGCCGCCCATATCCAACGGCCGCAGACCAGCCGTTGGCTGTTGGCGTTGATGATTTCCCTCATGATTCTGATCTGGGCCTTCAATTTCCTGGTGGCGAAAGTGGGTCTGCGTCATCTGCCTCCGCTGACGCTTGCGTCATTCCGCGTCGTGCTGGCTGGACTGATTATGCTGGTTCTCTATCTGCCCCAGCGCGCCCGCCTCCCCCGGCCCACGTCGCGCGACCTGTGGGTGTTTGCCCGGCTGGGCCTGTTGGGAGTGGCCCTGAATCAGGTGCTGTTCACCGTAGGGCTGCGGTACACCACCGTCGGTCACTCTTCACTGATTATCGGTACCGGCCCCATCACGATTCTGCTGCTGGCCAGGCTGATGGGTCTGGAGACGCTCACGGTGAAAAAAACTTTGGGTGTAGGGCTTTCGTTTTCCGGGCTGGCGGTTTTGGTTTCCGAGTCTGGGCAGATTGCCAACCAGCACCTGGGCGGCCCCGGGGGCACTTGGTTGGGCGACCTGATTACGCTGGCGGGGTCGCTGGCCTTCGCTGGCTTTGCCGTGGCGGGAAAGCGTGTGGCCAGCCGGTACGACTCGCTTTCCGTGAACACCTTCGCACACCTGACGGGCGCCGTGCTGGTGCTGCCATTGGCGATTGGGCAGGGACTGCTGCTCGACTGGCGGGCAGTGCGTTGGCCCGGGTGGTTCGCTCTGGCCTATATGGCCGGCCTGGCTTCGGTAGCGGCCTACTTGATCTGGTACTGGGCCCTGCGCCGCATGGCGGCTTCGCGGCTGGCGGTCTTCGGTTATCTGCAGCCGCTGCTTGCGACCACGCTGGGTGTGCTGTTCCTGGGCGAGGCGGTGACCGCACACCTGCTGCTGGGCGGAGGATTGATTGTGGCGGGCGTGATTCTGGCGGAGCTGGGTCCGCGCGATGAGCCAATTCGAGAAAATATCCCCTAGCAATCTATAGCTTTAAGCAAAGTAGCGGTTGACACCTTCCTACACCCGTGATAGGTTGCCGCCTCTTTGACGACTGGGCGGGGGATTGCACAGGGGCCAGAGCGAAAGAGTGTTGCAGCAAAGGAGTGTTTCTCCGGTGGTGAGTGCATCGGTGAAGAAACGGATCGCAGTCATTCCCGGCGACGGCATTGGTGTGGATGTCACAGCCGAAGCCATGAAGGTCCTGTGCGCCGTCGCGGCTGCGACGGGCCGAACGCTCGAGTTGGTCGAATTTGACTACGGTGCCGAACGCTATCTGCGCGACGGCACCACGCTTCCGCCCGACGCCCCGGAAATGTTCCGCCGGGAATTCGACGCCATCCTGGTGGGCGCCTTGGGCGACCCGCGCGTGCCCTCGATGAAGCACGCTGCGGACATCCTGCTTGGCCTGCGCTTCCAGCTCGACCTCTACGTCAACGCCCGCCCTGTGGTGCTGTTCGACCCGAAAACCTGTCCGCTGAAGAACCGCACCCCAGCCGAGGTGAATTTCATCGTGTTCCGGGAGAATACGGAAGGCCTCTACGTTGGCCTGGGCGGCCAGTTCAAGCGGGGCACGCCCGACGAAGTCGCCATTCAGGAGGACGTGAACACGCGCAAGGGCGTGGAACGCATCATTCGCTACGCATTCGAATATGCCCGGCGCCACCGGCTGACCCGCGTCTGCATGAGCGATAAATCCAACGTGCTTACCTACGGGCACGACCTCTGGCAGCGCGTCTTTGCCGAAATGCAGCGCGAATATCCAGACATCGAGGCCACGCACATGTATGTGGACGCGCTGGCCATGCAGCTCGTCCTGCACCCGGAACGCTTCCAGGTCATTGTTACTTGCAACATGTTTGGCGATATCCTCAGTGACCTCGGTGCCGCCCTGGCTGGTGGGTTGGGGCTGGCCCCTTCGGGCAACATCAACCCGGAGGGGATCTCCATGTTCGAGCCGGTGCACGGCTCGGCACCCAAGTACGCCGGCAAGAACGTGGCCAACCCCTTGGCCGCCGTGCTGAGCGCCGCCATGATGTTGGAGACCATCGGCTGGCCCGACGAAGCCGCCTTGGTCCGGCGCGCGGTCTGCGAGGCCGTCCTCCAAGACAAAACCACTCAGGACCTCGGTGGTTCGCTGGGCACACGGGAGGTGGGCGATTGGCTGGCCGATTACGTCACCCGCCATGCCCCCCGGCAATCGGTCACTTCCTGACCGATTCGCGCCAGCCGGCTTGCCCTTCGCTTGTCAAGCCACCGTTCGTCGCCGCACGATCCGGAGAAGGAGCACGCCGATCAGAAAACCGCCAATATGCGCCCACCAAGCCACCCCAGTCGTGCGCCCCGTGCCGAGTGTTCCGAGGCCACTGAAGAACTGAATCAGAAACCAGTACCCCAGCACCACCATCGCCGGCAGACCGAGCGGCTGCTGGCCGAAACCGACCCGCAGAAGCTGAGCGCCATGCTCGACTGCGGCCACGCCACCAAGGACTTCGTCGGCCACAGCGCGGCCGAGTTCTTCCACCGCAACCACCAGCGGATCAAGTACGTCGAGTTCAAGGACTTCCGGCCGGAGTCGGACCTGCGCACCGAGGTCGGCCGCGGCCTGTGCGACTGGCAGGCGGTGGCGGCGGCGCTGCGCGAGCATCGCTACCGCGGCTGGATCGTCGTCGAGCAGAACGGCACCATCCGGACGCCGAAGGAGAGC
>JAIMBE010000211.1 GCA_023511565.1 Bacillota bacterium | reverse complement strand
GCCCGGACCTCTCGCTCTATGACCGCTTCAATGCCGTCTATCGCACCTACTTCACCAGGGAGCTGCCTGCGCGGGCGTTCATCGGGTCGGGTCCGCTGCTGCGGGGCGGCCATTTTGAAGTCCAGGGCATTGCCGTCCGGCGATGAGTCAGCGGTTCCAAGCGGACCTGGCGCTGGCCTTCTGCTCGTTGATCTGGGGCGCCACGTTTGTGGTGGTGAAGAACGCCCTGGAAGATTCCAGTGTGTTCGCCTTCATCGCCGTGCGCTTCGGCCTGGCCACGCTCCTGATGGGTGCATTCTACGGGCCGGCGCTGCGCCGTCTGAGTTGGGCCACCGTGCGCGCCGGCGTGCAGATCGGCGCGTTCATGTTCGCCGGCTACGCTTTCCAGACCGTCGGCCTGCAGTTCACCACACCGACCAAGGCCGGATTCATCACCGGCTTCGGCGTCGTGCTGGTGCCGGTGCTGCTGGCGGTGTTCTGGAAGCGGCGCATTCACGTGTGGGCGTGGGCCGGCGCCGTGCTGGCGCTGGTCGGTTTGTACTATCTGACCGTGCCTGGCAGCGAATCGTGCGCGGAGCTGCCGGGTGGCGAGGGTCTGAACCGCGGCGATGTGCTGGTGTTTTTCTGTGCCGTGCTGTTTGCCCTGCACATTATTTATGTGGGCATCTACTCGCCCCACCATTCGGTTCGTGCGTTGAGTTTCTTGCAGATTGCCACGACGTTCGTGTTGGCGGCGGCACTGCTGCCGGTTCTGGCACTCACCGACTGGGAGCCCCCGCGCATCGCCTGGACACCGAACTTCATCTTCGCGGTGCTCGTCACCGCCGTTGGCGCGACCGCGATTGCCTTTTCAATTCAGGTCTGGGCGCAGCGGCACACTTCGGCGACGCACACCGCAATTCTGTTTGCCCTGGAACCTGTTTTCGCCGCACTGACTTCGTTTGTGGTGTTGGGTGAACGGCTGGGCGGGCAGGAACTGTTCGGCGCCGGGCTGATTCTGGCGGGCATCCTGCTGGCCGAGCTGAAAGGACCTGCACCGGCGGCACCGGAATCGGCCGCCCCGCCCGCCCAGCCAGAAACAGAAGCCCCGTAGCGCAGCGGCGCACCGCATCGGGAACAGTTTTTAGCCGTCTGTTGTTACCGTCCTTCCGGACGGCACCGCGTGGCCAGCACGACCAGCGATACCGTATAGATGCCGACCACAACTGCAGGTATCACCACGAAGCGCTGGGCAGCAAACAAGTGCCACGCTGCGACGATGAGCACCGTCCGCGTGGTCTCGTGAAACAGGCCGATCCAGTGCCGGATTATCCAGGACAGCGGCACCCACATCAGCCCGGCAAGGAGGCCCACTGTCAGCGGCAGTGAGGATCGCTCGACCAGGTAGAAGGGAACTGCGATCCCTCAGACCAGGCTGGCCATCACGATGATCATCTCGAACAGCCGGTCCAGCTCGCTTTTGCGGCTCATTACATTTTCGTCGGTCAGCCGCCCGACCAACACGCCGAGCGGGAAGATCATGCCGTGCAGAAAAACAGCGCGAAGGCCGCCGCGGGTTCGGGCAACAGGTAGCCGAGCACTCCGGCGACGCTCCAGGCGATGGCGCCGGCAACGGGCATAGCCATCAGACGGCGGCGTGCTAATTCGAAGCGCAACTCCTCCAGCATGACTCCGGATGACATGGGCAGGCTTATGAGCGGGAATGAATTCGACTCTGCGACCGGGGCATGCTAACCCGCCCGTCCGTAGTTGGCAACGGGCGTGCCATACGGGTACTCGATTGGGCGGGATTCTGCGATTTTTTTTTTAATTGTGGCAGCCCTGTATGGTAAACTACTCCGCTGCGCCCTCAGTGTGTTGAGGAGGTCTTCCATGAGCCGCCGAGTCATGCTTGTCGTTTCCGCGCTGTTGTTCCTCCTGCCGCCCCTGACTGCGCAGGAATGCGTCGAATGCCATCGGCGGTGACGCCGCAAATTGTTTCCGACTGGCAACTGAGCAAGCACAGCCAGATGGGTGTGCAATGCTTTGTGTGCCACGGCGAAGCACATCGCACTGCAACCGATTTCGCCAACGCGAAGATTCCTACGCCGGAAACCTGTGCGCTGTGCCACGCACAGCAGGTTGAACAGTTCAAGTCCGGCAAGCACGCCTTGGCCTGGGCGGCGATGAAGGCGATGCCCACCGCGCACTGGCAGCCCATGGTACTGATGGAAGGTATGAAAGGCTGTGGCGGCTGCCACAAAATCGGACTGAAGTCGGAAGCGGAAATTGCGGAGTTGAAAAAAACCGGCGCCGGTTTCGGCGTCGCCTCCTGCGACGCCTGCCACACCCGCCATCTGTTTAGTGCGGAAGAAGCGCGCCAGCCGCAGGCCTGCCAGACCTGCCACATTCCCTCCTTTGCCAGAAGCCTTCCCACCAAGGTCTGGTGGGACTGGTCCAAGGCCGGCCAGGATGTGGCAGAGCCCCCGAAGGATCAGTGGGGCCAAAAGCTCTATGACAAGATGAAAGGTGAGTTCAAATGGGCAAAAGACGTGGTGCCACCTATCTTTGGTTCAACGGCTCCACCGAGAGATACCTCCCGGGAGACCCCATAGCGGATCCCACCAAGGTGCTCCATTTGAACCTGCCCCTGGGAAGCAAGGAAGACAAAAACGCCAAGATATGGCCTTTCAAAGTGATGCGCGGGAAACAGCCCTATGATGCGGGCAACAAGCTTCTGGCGGTGCCGCACCTCTTTGG
>JAIMBE010000210.1 GCA_023511565.1 Bacillota bacterium | reverse complement strand
TTGCTCCCTTCCGGGCCTGGCGGGGTTCGCGGGACTTCGTCGCACGAAGCCCGAAGTTCCACGCGTCGGCAGTCGCCAATTCCGAATGGGCGGAAGTGCGCCTGCGCAGGCAGTCTAGCATATCGGCACTGCGCACGGGAACCGGGGCGTTCTGCCCTTCCGTTTCAAGCCCTTGCCGGTTACGCACACCTGGGAAGGAATTCTGTGCGCGCTGGGCGTAACCGATTTTATCCTAATCGTGCGGGATGCGATCCTCCGCGCTCTCGCGTGCAGCGGTGCCTACCGCTGCCGGCACCATCCGCGGCGCCAGCGGAGTTGCTCCACGAACGGGGCAGCCCGTCTTCTGAACGGGCCAAGAAGGAGGAAGCGATGAGGAAGCTCTTTGCCGTGAGCGCCGCAGTGTGTCTGCTGTTTTCCGTGGGGATTCCCCTGGCAGCTCAGTCCAACCAGCAACTGCTGCAGGGCATGCAGTTGCGACTGATCCTGCTGAACGGGTTGAGCACGAGTGTGGCACGCGAAGGCGACCCGTTTGTTGCTGTTCTGGCGGAACCGGTCTATCTGGGTGGGCAGTTGCTGTTGCCGGCGGGCGCGCGTGTGCATGGCCAGGTGGGCAATATCATCCGGCCAAAGCGCTTTGCCATGTTTCGTGGCCAGGCGGCCATGAACCTCTATTTCCACTCCATCGAACTGGACGGCCGGATGATCCCGGCGAAGATGAGCCTGCTGGCACTCTTCGACGAACAGGAGCAGGGGCCGAATCGCAAGCGACGCGATCTGGATATCGAAGAGGGCATCATGGTCGAATCGAAGCCCGACATCAAAGGCGATGTCACCCGCGTTGCCCTGTCAACCGCGGGCGGCACGGGGGTCGGCGCGGTGTTCTCAAACGTGCTGCGCGGAATGACGCTCGGCCTGATCGGGGGTACCACGTACGTCATGGTCAAGAAGGGCCGCGAAGTGGAACTGCCGGCGCAGACGGGCATGCTGGTGCGACTCGATGAGACGATTACACTGCCCAGCACGCTCGCACGGAGCTCGCCCTATACCTCCGGAAACCGGTAGCGGATCATACCCCGGCGGCCGATACAAACGAGCCAGCTGTGCATTCATCTTGGCCTTGAAGATTCTCTGCCCGGGTCGTGCCGGCCTCGGAAGGGAGCAGCCGCGCGCCCTGCCGGGCCTTTTCCAAGGCAGGCAATGCCGTCGGATGCATCGCAGCACCTTGCGATGCGTCAGAAGAAAGCGGCCCTGAGCTCAGTGCCCTGCAGAGCCATGTCCGATGTTGAGGGTAGAAAGCAAAGGGACTGCGGCGCACAAAAGTCTGTGGTGTTTTTGTTCCTGCCCTGAATCACTCGGTTTCGGATGGCTTCGCGACTCGCTCCGGGAACACCACCTGCCACAGGTCGCCCTCCTGCAGCTTGCAGGCACCTGCTTCCCGCCCGTTTTCCTGTGGTTCTGTCCAGACGATCTGATAGAGCAGGGCACGAGTGGCCGGTGCGCTGGCCTGCGAGCGAAGCACGCTAACGGCCACAATGGCTCCCAGTTCAACCTCGGCCTGCAGATGAAAACGACACCCTTCCGCACTGATGTTCGAAGTCGTTGTGCGTTCACAGAAGAATTTTCCGTGCCGGTCGAAGCCATGCACCTCGATCGGATACACCAGCAGGACGCGCTTTTCTTTGCGCCGGTCTTCGCCAACCAGGCGGCTCAGGTATTTCCAGTACGATGCGGTTGTCATGATGTCATCCATGCGCGCCCTGGATAGCAGACACAGGGCAATTCGTGTGCCAGAAGGCGAAGCGTCCATGGCTGCCATGCCAGCAGTTAGCGTTTTCTGTCGCGAACGCTGCTGATCCGGTTCGGAACAGTGCGCGGATGCGGCACATCGTGTTTGTGATGGTCAACGGCCGATCCGCGGGGCATGTCGCGGGCCGTGGGGCTCAGGCGGCCGATGGACCTTTTCGCTGCGCTTCGCGTTTCAGGAAGCGGTAGAGGCTGGTACGACCGATGCCGAGAATTTCCGAGGCACGCACGCGATTACCCCCACACATCTCCAGCACACGTTGGATGTGCAACCGGCGAACCTCTTCCAGGGGCAGCGGGCGCCACGCATCCTCCGCTCCAGCCGCGTACTGGCGCGCACGTTGCAGATGCTCCGGCAGGTCGTGCACGTCAATGAAGTCGCTAGTCGTGGTGATGGCGGCGCTGGAAATCACGTTTTCCAGTTCGCGCACGTTGCCGGGCCAGGCATGCTGCAGCAGCAGTGCCTGGGCGCGCCGGGTCAGCCCCTGGATATTTTTACCGTAGGCTTGGTTGTACTTTTTCAGCAGATGCTGCACCAGCAGGGGGATATCGTCGAGCCGTTCGCTCAACCCGGGCACGCGAATCTGGATGGCGCTTAGCCGGTAGTAGAGATCTTCGCGGAAGCGGCCGGCCAGCACTTCGGCACGCAGGTCGCGGTTCGTGGCGGCAATCAACCGCACCTCCACCTTGCGCACTTCCGGCGAGCCCACGCGTTGAATCTCCCGGTTCTGCAGCACGCGCAGCAGTTTCGCCTGCGTGGCAATCGAAGTTTCGCCAATTTCGTCCAGGAAAACCGTGCCGCCGTTCGCATATTCGAACAGCCCCGGACGCGTGTCGGTGGCGCCGGTAAAAGCTCCGCGCACGTAGCCGAACAGCTGACTTTCCAGCAGCGTGTCCACCAGCGCCGAACAGTTACAGACAACGAACCGATTCTGCGCCACCGGACTCAACTC
>JAIMBE010000209.1 GCA_023511565.1 Bacillota bacterium | reverse complement strand
GCCGTGCCGGCGGGCAGGACCGCCAGCGGAACCGCGCTGCCGGCCATCCCGTTGACCACTTCGTTGATGGTGCCATCTCCGCCGCAGCAGATCACCAGCTCACAGCCGTCCGCGATGGCCTGCCGCGCCAGTTGGGTGGCGCTGCCCCGGTCTTGGGTTGACTTCGGCTCGGCCGCGATGCCGGCTTCCTGCAGAATCCGCCGTGCGACGTTCAACTCTTCCAGGCGCCGCTCGCGATGACGGCCTGACTGCGGATTGTAGATGAGCACCGCATTCGGCATGGCTTTGGGTGACCCCTTTGCGCCGTGGCGCAGACCAATCGCCGGTTCTGGCGAACTAGGCATTGTATAATGAACCGTTTCTTTCCATGGTACCGGACGGGAAAGGAATCGCCCATGGCCCGAAGCCAATCTCTGCGGAGTGATGTGGCCCGGGAAATCGAGGCGCTGCGCGAGAAAATCCGCTACCACGAGTATCGCTACTACGTTCTCGATGAGCCAGAAATCTCGGATGCCGAATTCGACCGGCTCGTGCGCCGCCTGCAGGAGCTCGAAGCCGCTCACCCGGAGCTGATCACTCCCGATTCCCCCACGCAGCGCGTCGGGGGCGCTCCCCGCGAAGGGTTTGAAACCGTCCGCCACCGCCGGCCCATGCTCAGCTTGGACAATGCCAACAGCTACGAGGAGCTGCGCGAGTTCGACCGTCGCGTCCGCGAGCTGTCCGGCCGCGACCGCATCGAATATGTCGCCGAGCATAAATTCGACGGCCTCAGTCTGGCGCTTCACTACGAGGAGGGTCTGCTCGTCCGCGGCGTGACCCGCGGCGATGGCACCACCGGCGAAGACGTCACCGCCAATGTCCGCACCATCCGTTCCGTGCCCCTGCGCCTCCCCGCCGAGCGGCTCCGCCACTACCGCCTCGGTCCGCACCTGGAAGTCCGCGGCGAGGTCATCATGACCCGCAGGGCCTTCGAGGAGCTGAATCGCTTGCAGGAAGAGGCCGGCGGCAAGCGTTTTGCGAATCCACGCAACGCCGCTGCAGGCTCTGTGCGTGTGCTCGATCCGAAGATCACCGCTTCGCGCAAGCTCGATTTTCACGCCTACTACCTGTTGGTCGAAGGCCGCGTGCCGGTCCGTCGGCATTCGGGCGCTCTGGAAACACTGGCCGATCTGCAGTTCAAGGTGCCGCCGAGTTGGGAGATCTGCAACGGCATTGACGCCGTCATCGCCTACTGCGAGCGCTGGGAAGGCCGCCGCGAAAAACTGCCCTACGAAATTGACGGGATCGTTGTCAAAGTGAACGACGTCGCCCTGCAGGAAGAGCTCGGCTATACGGCGAAAGCCCCGCGCTGGGCCATTGCGTTCAAGTATCCAGCCCGGCAGCAGACCACCGTGGTACGCGACATCATCGTCCAGGTGGGCCGCACCGGCACGCTCACGCCCGTCGCTGTGCTCGAGCCGGTGCAGGTCGGTGGCGTCACCGTCAGCCGCTCCACCTTGCACAACATGGACGAGATCGAGCGCCTGGGCGTGCAGATCGGCGATACGGTGCTCATCGAACGCGCCGGCGATGTCATCCCGCACGTCGTCCGCGTCGTCCGCCCCGGCCCGCACCGTCGCCCCTTCCGCATGCCCGAGAAATGTCCGGTTTGCGGCAGCCGCATCCACAAAGCCCCGGACGAAGTCGCCTATCGCTGCGTCAATGCCAACTGTCCCGCTCGGCTCCGCGAGTCCCTGCTGCATTTCGCCGGCCGCCACGCCATGGACATTGACGGTCTGGGCGAGAAAATCGTGGATCAACTCGTCGAAAAGGGCCTGGTGCGCGACGTCGCCGATCTCTATCACCTGAGGCTGGAAACCCTCGCTGCACTCGAGCGCATGGGCGAAAAATCGGCGCAGAACCTGCTGGACGAAATCGAAGCCAGCAAAAAAGCGCCGCTCCACCGGGTGATCTATGCGCTCGGCATCCGCTTCGTCGGCGAACGCACCGCAGAGCTGCTCGCCGAGCACTTCGGCTCGCTCGACCGCATTGCCGAAGCCGGCGTCGAAGAGCTGACCGAAGTGCCCGAAGTCGGCCCCCGGGTGGCGGCCGCCATCGTGGAGTTCTTCTCCGAACCGGCCAACCAGAAACTGCTCCGCCGGCTGAAACAGGCCGGCCTGCGCTTCACCGCGGAACGCAGTCGGCCCAAAGGCACCCGGCTGGCCGGCAAAACCTTCGTCTTCACCGGTACGCTCGAGAAATTCACCCGGGAACAGGCCGCCGAATTGGTCACTGCTCAGGGGGGAAAGGTCACCGGCTCCGTCAGCAAAAACACGGATTTCGTCGTCGTCGGTGCCGATCCGGGGTCGAAATACGACAAAGCCAGAAAACTCGGCATCGCCATTCTGGACGAGGCGGCGTTTGAAAAGCTGGTCACAGGGAAATAGCACCCGCAACGGCCAGCGCAACGATCGGTTCGACTCGGCTTGAGCCCGGCCCAGGCTGCCCGTATAATGATTTGGAAGGCGGGTAGGCCGGGTGATCGCTGTTCTGGGTCTCGCTTGGAGTCTCAGAAGGGAGGAAAGTCCGGACTCCGCAGGGCAACGCGCCTGGTAACGCCAGGGGGTCGTCGCGGCCGCTCCCCGAGGGAGCGGGTGCGGCGGCTACGGAAAGTGCCACAGAGAATAGACCGCCGAAGTGCTCCGGCTCTGTGACAGGTTCGAGGCACGCCTCGAACACGTCTTCCACTGCCGGCACTGGCAAGGGTGAAACGGTGGGGTAAGAGCCCACCGCCCCGACAGCAATGTCGGGGGCACGGTAAACCCC
>JAIMBE010000020.1 GCA_023511565.1 Bacillota bacterium | reverse complement strand
GGAGGACAGGATGACCGTGTCCTGCTCCTCTACGGTGAGTGTGCGGTGATTGTCGACGGCGACCCGGGAGAGTGCGGACATCGGTTCGCCCTGGCTGCCGCTGACCAGCACGACCAGCCGGCGCGGGTCGAAGCTGCGCAGGTCTTGCGGACGCACGACCATCCCGTCGGGGATGCGCAGCCGGCCCAGGCTGTGTGCGATCTCGACGTTCGTCACCATGCTGCGGCCGACGAAGGCGATCTTGCGACCGAGCATTTGCGCGATGTCAATCACCTGCTGGATGCGGTGGATCGACGTGGCAAAGCAGGAGACCAGTACCTTCCGCGGCGCTGCACGGCAGAGCTCCTCGATGCGCGGCCAGACAGCGCGCTCCGATGGCGTGTACCCGGGCCGTTCGACATTCGTGCTGTCACTGAACAGTGCCAGCACACCTTCTTGTCCGTATTTGGCGAAGGCGTGCAGATCGAACGGCTGCAGATCCGTCGGCGTGGGATCCATCTTGAAATCGCCGGAGTGGATCACCACCCCGAGCGGTGTACGGATGGCCAGCGCAACACAGTCAATCGTGCTGTGTGTGACGTAGATGAACTCCACCTCGAACGGGCCGATCTCGATGCGTCGGCCGGGCAGAACTTCGTGCAGGGTGGCCTGATCGGCCAGCCCGAATTCTTCCAGCTTCTTGCCGAGCAGCGCCAGGGTGAACTGCGTGCCGTAGATGGGCACGTTGAGCTCGGGCAGGAGATAGGGTACGGCGCCGATGTGATCCTCGTGTCCGTGCGTGAGCAGAATGGCACGGACCTGCGGGCGATTCTGCTTCAGGTAGGTGATGTCGGGTACGACCAGATCCACGCCGAGCAGTTCGGCCTCAGGAAACATCAGGCCCGCGTCAATGACCAGGATGTCGTCGCCGTAGCGGAGGGCGAGCATGTTCATGCCGAATTCGCCCAATCCACCCAGCGGGATGACTTGCAGTGTCGGTTGGCTCAAGGCTGTGTATCGTCCTTCCGAGTCCCGGGTTCATCCTACCACACCAGGCCCGGTGCCGACCGCTCTGGCTGTGTGGTGCACAACCGCAGGCCAGGCGGCTCCGGCGTGCTGCGGTTGTTTACGAACCACAGAAGATGTAGCCCAGCGTTTTGTAGATGAGCTTGGCGGCCAGAAAGTCCGAGGCGTGATCGCCGGGCTGCGGCAGCAGCTCGACCACATCCATGGCCACGATGCGCCGTCGGCGGGCCACGGCGCGAATCAACGCGGTCACCTGATACCAGTCGAGACCGCCCGGTTCCGGCGTGCCCGTGGCGGGGACGTAGGCTGGGTCGAAGCCATCGAGGTCCACGGTCAGGTAGACGTGCGGGCTCAGGTCGCGCACCACCCGCGCGAGCCATTTTTCGACGGGCAGGCGCACGATGTCTTTTGCCCAGTAGATTTTCGTGGGCAGTTTGGGGATGGCCTTGGCTTCTTCGGCGGAAAGCGAACGGATGCCGACCTGCACCGCCGGGCAGATTTCGACCACGCGCCGCATCACCGAAGCGTGGCTGGCCGGATGGCCCTGGTACGCCTCGCGCAGGTCGGCGTGGGCATCGATTTGCAGCACGCTGAGGTCTTTGAATTTTTTTGCGGCGGCCGCCACCAGCGGTGCAGTCAGGGAATGTTCGCCGCCGAGCACGACGGGGAATTTGCCGTCTTCGAGCAAGGCGCGTGCCGTGGTGTGCAGTTCCGCTAACACGTGCTCGAGCGTGCCGTGCTGGGTTTCCATGGCGGGCAGAGTGGCGATGCCAAACTGCTCGTAGGATTCGCAGCCCAGTTCTTCGTCCCAGGTCTCCAGATTCCGGCTGGCGGCGAGAATTGCGGCCGGGCCGTTCCGGGTACCCGTCATGTAAGTCGTCGTGCGTTCCAGCGGTACCGGTAGAACCACCGCGCGGGCGGTGGCATAGCGAGCGTGCTCTTCGGGAAGCGCCGCAAAGTTTTCCGGCGGCGCAAGTGTGTAGGTGCGCAGTGGGGGCATCAGAACCGTTCTCCGGAAGTGCGGCTCGGGCGGGCGCAACGGAATTTGTTGCGCAGCGCTGCCGGTGCCGATGTATATTGAGAGCGAATCATGTTTTCTGCGAGCGCCTCGGTTGCTGATCTTCGGTGGAGGCGCCGAGCGAATTACATTACCTGCGAGGAGCGCGAATGGCAAAGAAAAATCACCTACCGGAGCGTGTGCTGCATGACCCGGTCCGCGACCGGTTGACCCCCATCTACCCGCTCGATCTTTCTAAGATTCACTCGCTCGACGACCTGGTGCGGGCGATGGGGCGGACGGCCTTCACGGCCCGGCAGGTGGGCGATGCCGCCGACGTGCTCGAGGCCATGGCCCGCGATCCGTCCTGCTTGGTCGTGATGACGCTCTCCGGGGCGATGACCGTGGCAAAGATGGGTTTGATTTTCTGCGACCTGATTGACGCAGGCGTTGTGCACGCCATCGTTTCGACCGGAGCGCTGGTGGCACACGGGCTGGTGGAAGCCACCGGACGTTCCCATTTCCGCTACGAACCGCAGAAGATGACCGACGAAGAGATGTTCTGGGCCGGCTACAACCGCGTCTATGATTCAATCGAGCCGGAGGTGAACCTGGATCACGTCGAAACGCTTGCGCATCGGGTGCTCGATGCCTGGGATCCCAACGAGGTCGTCTCGAGCTGGCGCCTGCATCGGCGGATTGGCGAACTGCTGGCCCGCGAGGCCAAGGGCCGTGGCATCCTGAAGTCGGCCTACCGGCGCAATGTGCCTGTCTACGCCCCGGCGTTCACGGATTCCGAGCTGGGCCTGGATTTCCTGCTGCATCAAAAAATGCGACAGCAGAAGGGGCGCCCCCTGCTGCGCTTTGACGCCTTTGACGACTGTGAACACTTCGCTCAGTTGTTGTTTCGGAGCGAACGGCTGGGCATCTTCACCATCGGTGGCGGGGTGCCGCGCAACTGGGCGCAACAGTTCACGGTCTATTCTGAGTTGCTCACCCGCCGCGGCTACGAGAAGGTCGGCTTGAAGCGCTACCAGTACGGAGTGCGTATCTGCCCTGAGCCGGTGTACTGGGGCGGGCTTTCCGGCAGCACCTATTCCGAGGCGGTTTCCTGGGGCAAGTTTGTTCCCGAGCGCGAGGGCGGGCGGTTCGCCGAAGTACTGGAAGACGCCACGGTCGCGCTGCCCCTGGTGGCCGGCGCAGTGCTCGAGCGACTGGGCTACTTTGGGAAGAAGAAGGCGGGCCGGAAGCGCTCCGCGGCGCGGGCCCTGGTGTCGGTGTAACGTCCGACCGCGCTAATCTTCGTCGCCGAGCAGGATGGCGGCGGCCAGGACGGTGGTCCACAGCCCGCGCTTGTCGCCCACCGCAGACTGCGTGACATTCATCGTGCGCACGATTTTGTTGGAGATGCGATAGACCTCTTTTTTCTCATCCCAGGAGAGGTCGGGGTCGAACTCCACGTTCAGCGTGGTAGCCAGCATTTCGGCGGCCAACTCTTCGGCGTATTCCCCGGCGACTTCTTCGGTTTCGCCAAACGAGTGGTGCTCGCTCAGGTAGCCGTACATGGATTTGTCGGCGGGGATCGCCAGCCCGATCGAGGCGGCAATCAGCCGGTGCGGCTCGCGAGTGGAATTTTCGCTGAGCACGGTGAATGCCACCATGCCCGGTTTGACATGCTTCAGCCCTTCGCTGCGCGAGATCAGCTTGCAGTGCGGCGGAAAGATGGACGAGACGCGGACGATGTTGCAGGCGGCAATGCCCGCGTTGCGCAGCGCCAGCTCGAAGCTGGAGAGCCGCTCGCGGTGTTTCCCGACTCCCTTGGTCAGAAAAATCTTCTTAGCGACGAAAGCCATCGAGTCAGCCAACCCGCGCGGCAACCTGTGGCCGACGCGAGCTTCGCGCGAAACCGTCTGAGCCGCGCGAAAAGTAGCAAGAAGGTTTTCTGCTGTCAATCACTTTGTCGCGCGAAGAAAACCGGGCCGCATCGGAAACGCGCCGCCGGCAGCGACCGGCGCGAACCGACGGGGCCGGTTGTCGCGTGCGGTCGGTGCTGCCATCCGACTGCGCGCCTGCTGGAGAATCGCTGCGGCCGCTTCGGGCGGCTCCAGGCGCCAGTTGCCGCTGGCTTGCGTGAGCAACGTGCCCTGACGCCGGACGTGTTCGATCAGCAAGTCCCGGATTTCCACAGGAGACTTCCACAGCACCGGCAGTCCGCGAAACACTTCGTAGTGCCCGCCGCCGTGATAGCGGTAGTGATTGACCGCCACGCGCAACTTGCGCGCCGGATCGAGCGGCGCACCACGGAAACGCAGTTCGCGGATACGATCGCCGACCGGCCGACTCAAATCCATCACGTAGCTGACCCCCTCGGCCAGATCGGCGTTGTAGCCGGGCAGGCGCAACCGTCCGGGCTCCTCAGGCGGCCAGGCCGGGAAGAAGCTGGCGGCATGCTCGAGCGCTTCTTTCAGTTGTGCCCCGGTCATTTCCACGGCGTAGAGATGATTTTCATAGAGGTACAGGCCAGCCAGGTGGCGGATGGTGACGGGTCCCGGATCGATGCGCAGGCCCGTGTAGAACAGTGTGGCCAGGCTGACGTCGGCCTGGGCCGCCTCCAGCTGGGCGCGATGAATTTGGTCCACCAGCGGGTGATCCTCGTAGCGCGCCGTGCTGCCCTCGAGGGCAACCGGAGTGGTGGCGATTGGGGTGTCCAGGTAGGCCTGCGTGGCGTCATGGGCGGAACGGGCGAGCGCCAAGATGTCCGGGTCTGCGGCTACAGCCTCGCTGACCGGCAGGGTCGTGGAACGCTTGCGGGTGACCGTCCACGCCGCCGTCACGGAACGGCTCATCTCGACGTCCACGCGGGCCAGCGACTGGCCCCAGTTCCGCGCCTGCGCCAGCAGAACGCCGTTGACGAACAGCTCGGGCAGCTCCTGATGCGAGTGTCCGAACAGAATGACGTCAATGCCGGGCACCTGTTCGGCCAGATCCCAGGCCACGTTTTCCTCCGGCGTGCTGTCCAACGGACGGCCGGTGTTCGGGTCGCGTCCCAGACCGGAGTGGAGAAGGACGACAACCAAATCCGCCTGCGGACGCACCAGCGGGATGACGCGCTGGGCGGCAGCGACGATGGGTTCGAACTCGTATCCCCGGTAGTTCTCCGGCATCTCCCAGCGCAGGATGCCGGGTGTGGTGAAGCCGACGATGGCCACGCGCACATGGCCGACTTCTTTGACGATGTAGGGCGCGAAATAACCCGCGCTGCCCGGAGCGTATTGCTGGCGGGTGTTGGCGCTCAACCAGGGGAACTGCGATTCGCGCTTGGCTTTCCAGAGCACGTCGAGTCCGAAGTTGAATTCGTGATTGCCGACGACCATGGCGTCATAGCCGATGGCGTTCATCGCTGCGATGGTGGTGTTCGGGCGGTCTGGTTGTTTGCGAGCGTCGTAGTAGGCGAGCGGTGTGCCTTGGATCGTGTCGCCGCAGTCGAACAACACCACGTTTTTGTGTTCGGCGCGGATCTGGCGGACCAGGGTGGCGATTTTGGCCAGACCGCGCTCGGCCGGAGCATTCCGCAGATAATCGAACGGATACACGTTGCCGTGCAGGTCGGTGGTGGCGAGCAGGGTGATCGTCGTCTCGCCCAGGTTGTGCTCGACCGACCACCAGATGAGCACCCCCGCGACGACGAGTGCACTCACCAGCAGGTTCCGCGTTCTTTGCGTCATTCCGGATGTCCTTGGAAATGCTTCAGGCAGGGCCCCAGCGCTGCGCCGACCGCCTTCAGCTCACTCAGATCTTTCGGGGTGAAATCGCTTCCAGCCGCCTGGGGTGAGCGACCCTTGCGCGAAATCTGCACGACGCCCACCACGCGGCCCTCGGCCACAATCGGAGCGCTCATGATTTTCTGGATCGGTTCGTTGACGGTATTTTCGTGCAGAGGCACGGCTTCGAACACCGAAGCGTGGCGCACGGCGGCGAAGTTGTTGTTCACCTCCGGACGCATCTCTCGGGCGGTGCGGACGGCGAGTGCCGTGGTGCTCGTCATCGGGATGGTGCCGATGTTGCGCAACTTTTCCGGCAGCAGAAAGCACAGGACGCGGCGGCGTGGATCGAGTAGCAGAATGGCGACTTCATCTCGGCGCACGTTAAAGCCGGCGGCAATGCGTTCGGCCAGCGGGATCAGTGCGTCCGCTTCTACCGGGTTGTTGCTGCGCAGTAAATCTTCCACTGCTCGGGTCAATTCGGCTGCTAGTTTACTCATCGGGCCTGCTCATCCGGGTGCCCAGCGTATTATACTCTAGCTGTCCGCGGCGCAAACTCGCTTCTGCACGGGTGGTTGCAAAGCCGCGGCCAAGCGCCTATACTGCGCTGTTGCAGTCCGCAGCCTCGCCCGAGGGCCGGCTTTCCGCAACTCAGCATGGCGGGGAGCGGGGCCGTTGTTCGACACAGCAGTTACCGGCGGATAGGAGATGGCTGCCTCCGGAGCCTCAACGAATCACCGCGAGTACTTCTGGCGCAAGCTCCATTCCTTCACGGGAATTTTTCCGATCGGCGCCTTTCTGGCCGAGCATTTCTGGTCGAACAGCTACGTTTTGGTCAGCGTGGAAAAATACAACGAAGTTTCGCGCGGCCTGCAGACGATTCCCTGGCGCGTGCCCCTAGAGGCCCTGTTGATCTGGCTGCCGATTCTTTTTCACGGTGGCTACGGAGTCTACCTGTGGTGGAAAGGGAAGTCGAATGTCCTCGATTACCCCTGGATGGCGAACTGGATGTACACGCTGCAGCGCTGGACCGGGTTGGTGGCCTTTGTGTTCATCGGTTGGCACGTCTACACGGAACGCTTTCTGACGCAGGGAAGATCCACCTACGCCGATGTGGAGCGGGCGCTGAGCGACCCGCTCTACTTCTGGCTGTACATTGTCGGTGTGGTGGCCACCTCGTTCCATCTGGGCAACGGCATCTGGAATTTCCTGTGCAAGTGGGGCATCGCCACCAGCGCCAGAGCGCAGCGCGGTGCCGCCTGGTTCGGTGCGCTGGTTGGCGCGACGTTTACCATGGTGGGCCTGGCCATTGTGCTGGGCGTGCGTTTTGACTGGAAGCCGTTTGAATTCTACACCCTGCCACGGCAATGAGGCAGCCGAAGATTATCGTCGTTGGAGGCGGACTGGCCGGCCTGATGGCCACGATCAAGGTGGCCGAGGCCGGCGTGCCGGTCGAACTGTTTTCCATTGTGCCGGTGCGGCGGTCCCATTCGGTGTGTGCGCAAGGCGGCATCAACGCAGCCAAAAACACCAAGGGCGAAGGCGATTCCCCCTGGAAGCACTTCGACGACACGATCTACGGTGGCGATTTCCTGGCCAATCAGCCGCTGGTCAAGGCCATGTGCGAGGCCGCGCCGGCGATCATCGATCTGCTGGATCGGATGGGTGTCCCGTTTAACCGCACGCCAGAAGGGCTGCTGGACTTCCGGCGGTTCGGCGGCACGCTCTATCATCGCACGGCGTTTGCCGGTGCCACCACCGGCCAGCAGATGCTCTACGCGCTTGACGAACAAGTGCGCCGCTTCGAGGCCGAAGGCAAGGTGCACAAATACGAAGGCTGGACGTTTTTGTCGGCCGTGCTGGACGAGCAGGGCATCTGCCGCGGCATCTGTGCCATGGACTTGAAGTCCATGCAGGTGCGCACGTTTTCGGCAGATGCCGCGATTTTCTGCACGGGAGGCATCGGAGCGATCTTTGGCCGTTCGACGAATTCGGTCGTCTGCACCGGTTCCGCGCAGTCGGCACTGTTTCAGCAGGGCGTGCATTACGCGAATGGTGAATTCATCCAGGTGCATCCCACCGCGATCCCGGGCGAAGACAAATTCCGCTTGATGAGCGAATCGGCGCGCGGAGAAGGGGGTCGGGTCTGGGTGCCGCGGCAGCCGGGCGACCCGCGTCCGCCGAAGTCCATCCCGGAAAGTGAGCGGTTCTATTTCCTCGAAGAGTGGTATCCGAAGTACGGCAACCTGGTGCCGCGCGATGTGGCCGTGCGCGCCATCCACAAAGTGGTCTTTGAGCTGAAGCTGGGCGTCGAGGGTCAGCCAGCGGTCTATCTGGACGTCACGCACCTGCCGCGCGAGCTGCTCGACCGCAAGCTGGAAGGAATTCTGGAGATCTACGAGAAGTTCCTGGGCGTGGACCCGCGCGTGCAGCCGATGAAAGTGTTTCCGGCCATGCACTACACGATGGGCGGGTTGTGGATTGACGACGAGAATCAAGCCACCAACGTGCCGGGCATCTACGCCGCCGGCGAATGTGAGTACCATTACCACGGTGCCAATCGGTTGGGCGCGAATTCGCTGGTTTCCTGCCTCTTTGGCGGGATGCTGGCCGGGCCGGCCGCGGTGCGCTATGCGCGCAATCTCGAACGCGGTGCCGATGCAGTGCCGGTGTCGGTGTTCGAGCGGGAACAGCGCCGGCAGGAGGAGATCAACGAGCGCCTGCTCCGTCAGGACGGGAAGGAAAACCCCATCACGATCTGGAAAGAGATGGGCGAGTGGATGACCGAGCACGTCACTGTGGTCCGCTACAACAAGAACCTGGAGCGCACCGATCAGAAGTTGCAGGAGCTGCTCGAACGCTATCGGCACATCAATCTTTCGGACCGCACGAAATGGTCGAACCAGACGCTGAATTTTGCCCGCGAACTCTACAACATGCTGATTTTGGCGCGCGTGATTACGCTCGGGGCGCTGCGGCGGAATGAGTCCCGCGGCGCACACTACAAGCCGGAATTCCCCGAGCGCGACGATGCGAACTGGTTGAAGACCACACGCGCCATCTACGACTGCGGAAACATCCGGTTCGAGTACGACCCGGTGGACGTGTCGCTGATTCCGCCGCGTCCTCGACGTTACGACGTTCAATAGCGGACCCTGCGATGGCTGAAACAAAAACCGTTCTGGTGCACATCAAGCGGCAGCTGGCGCCGGATCAGAAGCCCTACTGGGAAGAGTTCGAACTGAGCTGGCGGCCGTTCATGAATGTGATCATCCTGCTGCGCGAGATTGCCGAGCGGCCGGTCACGCGCGAGGGCAAGGTGACCACGCCGGTGGCCTTCGATGCGAACTGCCTGGAGGAGGTCTGCGGCGCCTGTGCGATGCGGATCAACGGTAAGGCCCGCCAGGCCTGCTCGGCACTGGTGGATCAACTCGAGCAGCCCATCCGGCTCGAACCGCTCAGCAAATTCCCGGTGGTGCGCGATCTGTTCGTGGACCGCAGCCGGATGTTCGAGAATCTGAAGCGCATGAAGGCCTGGGTCCCGATCGATGGCACCTACCCGCTGGGGGAAGGTCCACGCATGGCCCCGGAGGTGCAGCAGCGCGCCTATCCCTTGTCGCGCTGCATCACCTGCGGCAACTGTCTGGAGGTTTGTCCGCAGGTGAACGAGCGGTCGGATTTTGTCGGTGCCGCGATCATCAATCAGGTGCGGCTGTTCAATCTGCATCCAACTGGAGCGATGCACAAACGGGAACGGCTCGAAGCGGTTATGGGGCCGGGCGGCATACACGACTGCGCGAACGCTCAGAACTGCGTCAAAGCGTGCCCGAAGGGCATTCCGCTGGTGGAATCCATCAGTGAAGTGAATCGCGACGCCATCCGACAGGCCATCTTCGGCTGGCTGTTCGGTTGATCGGGCCTGCCGATCCCGTCGGGCGGAATTCGGAACCTCCGTCGTTCCGGCAAGGCTCGGGAAGGAGCAGACTGTGTCCAGGCGTCTTTTTTGTGTCGGAGCGGTGTTCTGTCTGGTCGGGGTCGCCGCGGCTCTGTTCGGCCGGCCGGGAGCGGAAGAATTCGTGCTGTCGGAGCGGGCCCGCCGGCTGCATCAGCGCGCCATTGTCGTCGACACCCACGTAGACGTGCCCTACAGCCATTTTTCCAAGACCGAGTTTGACTTCAGCCAGCGACATGCGCCCGACTGGGGCCACGTGGATATCCCACGGATGCGCGAAGGCGGCCTGGATGCACCGTTTTTCTCGATCTACATTCCGGCGACGGTGACCGGCCCGGAGGCCGTCAAGCGTGCCCTCCAGTTGATCGCCTGGACGCGTGCACTGGTCGAACGCCACCCGCACGAGCTGGCGCTGGCGACGACCGCCGCGGAAGTGCGCCGCCTGCATCGCGAGGGCAAGATCGCGGTGTTGCTGGGCATGGAAGGCGGCCACATGATTGCCGAAGACCTGCTGGTGCTGCGCACCTATGCCGATCTCGGGGTCCGCTATCTGACACTGGCGCACAGCCGCAGCACGAACTGGGCCGGGTCTTCGGGCGAAAACGACAATCGGCCACTCACTGACTTCGGCAAACAGGTCATCCGCGAGCTGAACCGGCTCGGCGTGCTTGTGGACATCAGCCACGTTTCCGATCAGACGTTCTGGGATGCCCTGGCCGTCAGCGAGGCTCCGATGATCGCGTCGCATTCCTCCTGCCGCGCGCTGTGCAATCATCCCCGGAACATGACCGACGAGATGATCCGTGCCCTGGCACGCAAGGGTGGTGTGATCCAGATCACGTTTGTGGATACCTTCCTCAGTCAGGAGCTGTACGAGGCCCAGCGGGCGACCGAAGCGGAACGCAACCGCCGACTCGCCGCGCTGCGCGATCTCTTTCCGAACGACCCGGAGCGCCAGCGGGCCGAGCGCGAACGCATTCTGGAGGAGTATCGCCGACAGGGGCCGCGGGTGAGCTGGGAGCGGATCGTAGACCACATTGATCACGCTGTGAAGGTAGCTGGCGTGGATCACGTCGGCATCGGTTCGGATTTCGACGGTGCAACCATGCCCGACGGCATGGACGACTGTACCAGCCTGCCAAAACTCACCGAAGCACTGCTGCGTCGCGGCTATTCGGAACGCGACGTGGAAAAGATTCTTGGTGGCAATCTGCTCCGCGTGCTCGAGCAGGCCGAACGGGTTGCCCAGCGGCTCCGCGGACGCTAGCCGGCTCGGAGCGCGCCGGAACGAAAAAGTCCTTGCACAGATCCCGGCCCGGAGGCTATTGTCGGGGTCGTTCCCGGATGGGCAGAGGAAACGAACATGAGTCGCGTTGTCCATATCATGCTGGTTGTGCTCGCTTTTGTGGGCGCCGTGTTGTATCTCACCGTGGGCCGTGCGCCCGCACCGGAGGCCGTCGTGCCGGAACCCAACGAGTCGGCGGCTGAGTCAGCCGCACCCGCGGACGAACCCACCCCGGCTGGGGCAACAACCGGTGCGCCGGTGCGCCAGCGCACCCCGGAAGAAGCGGGACGCCCGCCCGGACTGTACCTGATCTTCCAGACCTCCCTGGGAGAGATTCCCTGCCGGCTCTATGAACAGGAAGCACCGGTGACGGTCCGCAAAATTGTCGGGCTGGCGCTCGGGCGAATCACCTGGATTGACCCGCGAACGAACCAGCCGGTTGTTGGCAAACCATTCTATGACGGGCTGACCTTTCACCGCGTGATCCCCAACTTCATGATTCAGGGCGGCGACCCGCTCGGCAACGGCACCGGCGGCCCCGGTGGACCCGGTTTCCCTTTTGAAGACGAGTTCCACCCGCGCCTGCGCTTCGATCAGCCCGGGCGCCTGGCGATGGCCAACTCCGGCCCCAACACCAACGGGAGCCAGTTTTTCATCACGGAAGTGCCTACACCGCACCTGAATGACCGGCACACGATTTTCGGTGATTGCACGAATCTATCGGTCGTGCGCCAGATTGCGCGTGTGCCGCGCGATGCGCGCGACCGGCCACTGCAGCCTGTGAGGATTGAGCGTGTGCTTGTCGAGCGCGTGGGGCCCAAACCTCCCAACGCTCCGGAAGGATGACGCGGTCAGCCCCGGGCCGCGGCAGCCGTGAAGTGCGGGTTCCGCCTGAAAGACCGTGTTTTGACAGGAGCGTGCACACAGGCTTGCGCGTGCGGGATGGGGCGCAGGTCGGGGTCGCGTTCGCTCTTCGGACAGGCGGAATGCGGCCTGCCCCGCCTCCACACGACACAGTTTCTCTGCGGCGAACCCTACATTTTCTCTGGTGCCTCGATGCCGAGCAGCACCAGAGCCGCTTCCAGTTGCTGCATCGCCAGCGACGTCAGCATCAGCAGGAACGCCTGCCGCGCCGCATCCGCTTCGGTCAGAATGTGGTGCCGGTGGTAGAAGTTGTTAAAGGCCTGGGCCAACTGGAAGGCATACTTGGCCACAAAAGCCGGTTCCTGGGCAACGACCGCAGCTTCTACCGCTGCATCCAGTGAGCCGGCCAGCAGGACCAACTCCCAGAACTCGTTCCCTTCCGGAGGAGCCAGAAAGCGCGCCGCCTGCTCCGGAGTCAGCGAAACTTCCAGGCGGCCGTCGGCCGCCGTGGCCGAGTGGGTTGGCTGTGCGGCCCATTTGCGGAAGATATTCCGCGCACGCACGACGGCGTACTGGCAGTAGGGTCCAGTTTCGCCTTCGAAGCTGAGGGCGTCTTTGAAATCGAAGGCGACGACCGTGTTGCGCGCGTATTTCAGCAGGTAGTAGCGGAGCGCGCTCACGGCGATGGCATGCGCGCGGGCCGCGCGTTCCGCGTCCGGGTCGTCCGGGTGGCGAGCGTCGACTTCGGCGCGGGCGCGCGCTTCCAGCCGGTCGAGCAGATCGTCGGCCTTGACGCCGGTGCCGCGACGGCCGCTGACTTCGACATGGGCGCGGCGTCGCTCCTCCTCGGAGAGCGGATAGCCCAGCTCTTCGGCGCAGCGTGGCGAAAGCGCCACCATTTCGTAGGCGAAATGCACCGAGCGTTCAGCCTGTTCGTGGTAGCCCAGCGCGCGCAGACCGGCGGCGACAATGTTCTGCAGATACGACTGGCGCGAATCAATCACATTGAAGACCTGCGCGGCGCGGCCGAAGCGGGGGGCATCGGGCTCACCGGCTTCGCTCGCCGTGATCCACACGGTGTGGCCACTCGGATGCGTGTGGAAACGCCGGTAGGCGAAATCGCGGTCGAGCAGTCCGAATTTCCAGAGCTGGTAGGCGATGTCCTTGCCCACGTAGGTCACCGTGCCGTTCGAGCGCACCAGGATTTTCGCCTCCGGTGCGGCAGTGGCTTCGTCCGCTTCGCTCAGCGGCATCACCCAGCAGCCGGCATTCTTGCCGCTTGTGGCGTAGACGACCGCACCGCGCTGCTGCAGCAGGGCAAAGGCCGCGTCCCAGAATTTCAGGCGCAGAATTTCGCTCTCCCGGGGCAGTAGGTCGTACTCCACGCCGATCCGTTCCATCGTGCGCAGATGGCAGCGCACGATGGCCGTGGCAATCAGTTCGGCCAGTTCGGCTTCGATACCGTACCCTTCTTCGATGGCCTTCAGGGTCCGGTTGCGGAGCTCGACCCGGGCAGGGTCCTCCTCGAAAAACTGGGTGACCCGGGCGTAGAGGTCCCAGCAGTAGAAATCAAACTTCGGCTGGGCCGCGAGCTGGCGCACGTCTTCTACCCGCCTGTTTTCCAGATGAAGGAAACCAACCACGACATCGGCCACCTGCACCCCGGTATTGTCAATGTAGTTCTGCACTTCGACGCGGTGGCCGGTATGGCGGAGCAACCGGACGAACGTATCGCCCAGCACGGCGTTGCGCAGATGGCCGATGTGCGCGGCTTTGTTCGGGTTGATGTTTGTGTGTTCGACGACAATCTTCGGAGCTTCGGGGTGTGGCGCCCGCGCCGCGGCGCCAGCGAGTGAGGCGTCGCGGAAGAAAGCGGCGCGGTCCAAGTACGCGTTCAAATAGCCGCCGCCGGCCACCGTCCAGCGTTCGACCCCCGGGATCGGCGGCAGCAGCGGAGCGATCTCTTCAGCCAACTGGCGGGGTGCGCGGCGAAGCCGCCGAGCCAGCTCGAAACAGACCGGCGTGGCGATCTCACCGAGGTCGGTCTTGGGCGGACGGCTGGTGGCGATGGACACGTCGATGCCGTAGCGTTCGCGCAGGAACTGCGCCAGCGTTTCGCGAATTCGGTTTTCGAGGACCTGATACATTCTGCTTCCGGGGGCCTGCTGAACCCGTCGCGGCGCGCACGGCTGATGCGTTGCCCGAACGGCCGTGAGCAGCGAAAACTGGATTATACGTTGCGCGCCTCCATTCCGACAGAGCCGAAGGGCGAATTGACACTGCCAGGGGCGGCGACTACTATCACTCGTTTGGGTGTGCACGAGCAGGCTCTGACCGACAGCATTGCACGGGCGCGTCGCTGGCTGGTCGCCGCCCGGCGTGTGGTGGTGTTGACAGGAGCGGGCTGCAGCGCCGAAAGCGGTGTGCCCACCTTCCGCGGAGCCGACGGGTTGTGGAGGCAGTTCAGACCGGAAACACTCGCCACGCCGGAAGCGTTTGCCCGAGACCCGAAACTGGTCTGGGAGTGGTACGACTGGCGGCGACAACGGATTGCGGAGGCGCAGCCGAATCCAGGCCATTTTGCCCTGGTGGCACTGGAGCAGCGACTGGGCGAGGGATTTGCGCTGTTCACGCAGAATGTGGACGGGCTGCACGAACGCGCGGGCAACCAGCGCGTCTGGCGGTTGCACGGCGACATCTGGCTGTTGCGCTGCACTGGCTGTGGCCATCAGGAGCAGAATCGGACCACGCCGCTGCCAGAGCTGCCGCCGCGCTGCGGCCGTTGCGGGGCACTGTTCCGGCCCGGCGTGGTCTGGTTCGGTGAGCCGTTGCCGGCCGACGTACTCCAGGCCGCCTTTGCGGCCGCGCGCAGGGCGGAGGTTTGTCTGGTGCTGGGGACGTCGTCAGTGGTGTATCCGGCCGCGTTGATTCCCCGGCACGCGCTCGAGGCTGGAGCGCGGGTGGTGGAGATCAATCTGGAGCCGACCGAGCTGAGTGCACAGGTGCATCTTTCCTTGCGCGGCCGCACTGGTTTGCTGCTGCCGCGGATTGTGCAGGGCGCAGAATGAGAATCGCCTACTTCGACTGTTTTTCCGGCATCAGCGGCGATATGACCCTGGGCGCGCTGCTCGACGCCGGCATCCCGCTCGAGCAGATCGAAGCCGGATTGCGACGGCTGCCGCTGGCCGGCTGGACGATCACCGCCGAAAAGGTGCGGCGCGGCGCCCTGGCGGCCACCCAAGTGCACGTCACAGCCCAGGACCAGAAAACTCATCGCCATCTGAGCCAGATTCTTGACCTGATCGCCGCGGCGGATCTCCCCTCCCGGGTGGTGGAACGCGCCCGGCGGATTTTCGAGCGGTTGGGTGCGGCCGAAGCCCGCATCCATAACGTGCCGATCGAAAACGTGCATTTTCACGAAGTCGGAGCTGTGGACGCCATCCTGGACATCGTCGGTGCTTGCCTCGGGTTCGAGCTGGCGGGCATTGAAACGTTCGTCTGCTCGCCAGTGAACGTCGGCGGTGGACGTGCCCGGACGGCACACGGCACGCTGCCCGTTCCGGCGCCGGCCGCCGCAGAACTGCTGAAAGGAGCAGCCACCTACTCCACAGGGGTGGATCGCGAGCTGGCAACACCCACCGGTGTGGCCATCGCCAGCACGCTGGCGACGCAGTTCGGCCCGCTGCCGCCGATGCGGGTCGAGGCGATCGGCTATGGCGCGGGTTCCTGGGAGCTCGCCGAGCAGCCCAATGTGCTGCGTCTGTTTCTGGGAGAAACCGCCCCAGAGCCAACGGTCCGGGCAACCCGTGCCGGGCCGGAAGAAACTATTGCGGTACTCGAAACCAACCTGGACGACATGAATCCGCAGCTCTACGGCTATTTCGTCGAGCGGGCGCTGGCCGCCGGCGCGCTGGACGTGTTTGCGACGCCGGTGCTGATGAAAAAGAACCGGCCCGGACAACTGGTGACCGTTCTCTGCCCGCGGGCCGCGGTCGCGCCGATGATGGAGTTGCTGTTCCGGGAAACGACGACGATTGGCGTTCGCTGGTACGAAATGCAGCGGCGCTGTCTGGAGCGCGAACTCGTTGCGGTCGAAACCCCGCACGGGACGGTGCGGGTGAAGGTGGCCCGGCTGGACGGTCGCGTGTTGAACGTGGCCCCGGAATTCGACGACTGTCGGTGCATTGCCGAGCAGACCGGCCTGCCCCTGAAGCAGGTGATGGCTGAGGCCACCCTGTGCTTTGAGAAATCGCAGCAGTGACGCGGCCCAGGGCAGCTCGAAGGGAATCATGGGGAAGTTTTATCTGACAACGCCGCTCTACTACGCCAACGCACGACCGCATGTGGGCTCGGCCTATTCCACGATTGCCTGCGATACGATTGCCCGCTTTCGGCGTATGCGCGGCGAGGAAGTGGCGTTTCTGACCGGGACGGATGAGCACGGCGAGAATATCGCGCGGGCCGCGGCCCGTGCCGGTGTTTCCCCGCGCGAGCATGTGGACCGCAATGTTGCGGCGTTTCAAGCGCTGTGGCGCGAGCTCGGCATCGCCTACACACATTTCATCCGCACCACCGCGGCCGAGCACCAGCGGGCTGTGCATCGTATCCTACTGAAGACGCGGGATGCGGGCTACATCTATAAGGGACGCTACCAGGGCCGCTACTGCGTTCACGACAACCTCTACGTGACCGATTCCACCGAGCCCGCCGATTGCCCGCTCTGCGGCCGGCCGGCGGAGTTGGTCTCCGAGGAAAATTACTTCTTCAAGCTTTCGGCCTTCCAGCAACGACTGCTCGAGCACTATGAAACGCATCCGGACTTTGTGCAGCCGGAGTTCCGCCGCAACGAAGTCATCCGTTTTGTCCGCAGCGGCCTGCGGGACATCTCGGTCAGCCGGAAAACGGTGAAGTGGGGCATTCCCTGGCCCGAAGACCCTGAGCAGGTCGTCTACGTCTGGTACGACGCCCTGATGGGCTACATGAGCGGCGTTGGCTACGGCGACGACGAGCTGCAGTGGGAAAAGTTCTGGCCCGCTGACCTGCACCTGATCGGCAAAGAAATCATCCGCTTCCACGCCATCTACTGGCCCGCGTTTCTGATGGCGGCCGAAGAACCGCTGCCCCGGCAGGTGTATGCGCACGGCTGGCTGCTGTTCGAGCAGCAGAAGATGAGCAAGTCGAAGGGGAACATCGCCTACGCCGAGCCGATTGCACGCACGCTGGGCGCCGATGCGCTCCGCTACTACCTGCTGCGCGATGTCCCGTTCGGCCAGGACGGCAATTTCAGCCACGAGGCGCTCGTCACCCGCTACAATGCCGACCTGGCCAACGACCTCGGCAATCTGGCCACGCGCACGCTGGCGATGCTGGAGCGGTACTTCGGCGGCGAAGTTCCCGCGGCCGATGCGGCTGGCAGCCGCGAGGCCGTCGTGGCCCGTGCCGCGATGCACACCATCGAGCAGGCGAACGAGGGTTACACCCGGTACGAATTCCACCGCGCGCTCGAAGCCATCTGGGGGTTGATTGCGCAGGTGAATAAATATCTGGTCGAAGCGCAGCCGTGGGCGCTCGCCGAAGATGAAGAAAAGCGGGCCGAGGTGGCGGCGATTCTCTACACGGCGGCCGAAGCGCTGCGCATTGTCGTGGTCCTGGCACACCCGGTGTTGCCGGAGGCGACTGGAAAGCTCTGGCGGCAGCTCGGACAGACTAGCCCGCTGAGCCATGTGCGACTGGACGAGCTGGTCTGGGGCGAGCTGCGTCCGGGCACACGGGTCGGTCCGGCCGAAGCCGTCTTCCCGCGCGTGGACAAAGACGCCGCGCTCGATCGCATCGAAGCGCTGGAGCAGCAGATTCTGGCCGAGGGTGCCGACCGGCCGGCTATCGCAACAGCAGAAACTGCGTCCCGGGAGAAACCAAAAATGATCACGATCGAGGACTTTGCCAAAGTGGAGATGCGCGTGGGCGAAATCCAGTCCGCCGAGCGGGTGCCCAACGCGGACAAGCTGCTGAAAGTGATGGTGGACATTGGCGACGAAGTGCGACAGGTGGTCGCTGGCATCGCCGAGGTGTATGCCCCCGAAACACTCATCGGCCGGAAAGTCATCGTGGTGACCAATCTGCAGCCCCGCAAACTGCGCGGGGTGGAATCGAACGGGATGATCATCGCCGCGACGGTCGGCCCGGAGGGCAAGCCTGTGCTCGCTACATTCACCGAGCCGGTGCCGAATGGCAGCCGGTTGAAATAGACGCGTCGCGTCGGTCACCGGCTCCATAACCCGTTTACCCTGGAGGAGGTTCAGTGGGCGCATCGGCTCCGATCGGCGTGGTGGATTCTCATGCGCATCTGGAATGGCCCGACTTTGCGGCCGACCGCGATGCGGTGCTGGCTCGCGCTCGGGCTGCTGGCGTGGTGGCGATCCTGGCGATCGGGAGCGCCGCGGGGACGGAACAACTCGATGCGGCCATCCCGTTCGCCGAGCAGTACGACTGGGTGTTTGCCACCGTGGGCCTCCATCCACAGCTGGCGTTGGACGCACGTCCGGAACATCTGGACCGACTGCAGGAGATTGCGCAGCATCCGCGAGTGATCGGCTTCGGCGAAATTGGCCTGGATTATTATCGCGACGACGCACCGCGCGATGTGCAGCAGCGGTTGTTTCGCGAGCTTCTCGGTGTGGCCCGCAGCGCCGGCCGGCCGGTCGTCATCCATTGCCGCGAGGCTTGGCCGGACACGCTGGAAATTCTCGAGCAGGAGTGGCGCACGACGGGCCTGGGCGGTATCCTGCACTGCTTCAGCGGCACGTTGGAATTTGCCCGGCGCGGGATCGAGATGGGTTTTCTGATCTCCTTTGCGGGCAACATTACCTACCGGAAGGCAGAGGCCTTGCGTGCTGTCGCCCGCGCTCTGCCGCTCGAAGCGCTGCTGGTGGAGACCGATGCCCCGTTCCTGCCCCCCGAAGGGTTTCGTGGACAGCGCAACGAACCGGCCCGGGTGGTCGAGGTGGCGCGGGCGGTGGCAGATGTGAGAAACTTAAGTTTCGCTGAATTGGCTGCGGCGACCACGGCAAATTTTGAGCGCTTGTTCCGACTGCGCTCCGGCAGCCTGACAGGCTCGCGGGGCTGAGAGGAGGCGCACCATTTCCCTGGTGACTGCGCGAGAGCTGTTCGAACTGGTGCGCGAAGACCTGTTGCGTGTCGAAGAGCAGATCTTCGCTGAGAACCGTTCGGCCATCGAACCGGTCGCCGAAATCATCACCTATCTGCTGGGCGGCGGGGGCAAGCGGTTGCGGCCGGCGCTGGTATTGCTTTCGGCCGGCTTTTGCGGGGCCCGCGGGCCGAGCGCGATCCGCTTGGGTGCCGTCGTCGAGTTGATTCACACCGCCACGCTCATCCATGATGACGTAATTGATGGCGCCGACCTGCGCCGCGGCCGCCCATCGGCGAATCACCGCTGGGGCAACCACATCAGTGTGCTCGCCGGCGACTGGTTGTACATGCAGGCCTTTCGCATCGCGCTGGCCGAGCGCAACTTCCGCATCCTCGACATCCTGATCGAGCTGACCCAGAACATGGTCGAAGGCGAGTTGCTGCAGTGGGCGAAGCTGGGACGGATGGATCTGACCGAAGCCGAAGCCCTCGACCTCAATGAGCGCAAAACGGCCTGTCTATTCAGTGGCTGTACGCGGCTCGGAGCGGTGCTGGGCCATGCCGACCCTGCCGTCGAACAGGCCCTGGCGGACTACGGCCGCTACGCGGGTATGGCCTTCCAGCTCGTGGACGACCTGCTGGATTTCACCGCGCAGCCGGAACAGTTGGGCAAGCCGGTGCTGAGCGATTTGAAGGAAGGCAAAGTCACCCTGCCGCTGATCTACGCCATGCAGGATGGTGTGCCGCATGCGCAGCCGCTGGTCGCGGCCGTGTTGGCCGAGAAGGGCTTTCAGAGCGTCCGCCCGGAACAGATCGCCGCGCTCGTGCGGGAATCCGGTGCTCTGGACCGCACCCGGCAACTTGCCGAAGACTACGCGGCGCGGGCCAAGAACTGTATCGCTGGCTGGGCAGGTTCAGAGTACGGCCGCGCACTGCTGGCTGTGCCCGACTTCATCTTGGAACGAGAAAGCTAGTCGAAGCGCGGGGCGATGGAGGCGGAAAGCCACCCTGCACGATGGCAGTTGCAACCAAGCCGATGGAGGCGAGGCAACCTGCCGAGTGGGGACGGACCGCGAGATGACATGACGGCATTGCCCACGCTCTACTCCGAAAGCGTGCCTGCGGCTGAAAAACTGCGTCGGCGCGCAATCGACCTGGAATACCTGACCGTTGCGTGGAATTCCGCAGAAGCGGTCATCGCCCTTGTGGCAGGCTGGCTGGCGGGAAGCATTGCGCTGGTCGGCTTCGGGTTCGATAGCGTGATCGAAACGACGGCCGGCGTGGTCTTGCTCTGGCGGCTGCGACAACGCGGTGACCTTGAATCGCAGGCCGAATCGCGTGCGCTCCGGATCGTCGGCGGAACGTTTTTTGCGCTGGCCGCCTATGTGAGTTTTGAGTCGGTGCGCGATCTTCGGCTGCATCAAGCCCCGGAAGAAAGCACCGTGGGGATTGTGCTGGCGGCGGTTTCGCTGGTGGTGATGCCGATGCTTGCCAGGGCGAAACAGCGGGTTGCGCAGGCGATGGGGAGTCATGCACTGGCCGCCGAAGCGATGGAAACATGGGTGTGTGCGTATCTCTCATTTGCGCTGCTGTTGGGCCTCACCCTGAATGCCTGGCGCGGCTGGTGGTGGGCTGACCCGGTGGCGGCCCTGGCCATGGTCCCACTGATGCTACACGAAGGTTGGGAATCCGTCCGCGGCCGACACGCCGATTGATCTGCTTTTCGCGCGGGTTGGGCTTGCGGGCACACTCGACTCGTAAACGACCTCAGACGATGGAGCTCGCCGGAACCATCCTGCGAGCGTGGGACGAATGGCTCCTGGCTGCTGCGCCGGCATCCAGGAGTTTTTTGTTGCGCAGGCGCCAAAAAAGGGGCCGCAATGCAAATCCTGCTGTTAATTCTGAGCAGCCGATGGAGCCGAAGCTTTCGGAAAATCATCGCCGCGTCGTTTCGGTGCTCCTGCAGCAGGCCGAAATGGTTTGCGATGAACTGGAGCGCTGGCTCAGCCGGCCCTCCGGGTGGCTGAACCGTATCCGGGAAAAGTTTCCGCCGTCCGTGCGGAATCAGCTCTGCGCGCACGTGAAGCAGGCCCGCAAGGAGATCAGCTGCATCGCGGCGGAGTGGCACCTGACCAGCGCCGTGGTCGCGCGCCGTCAGCGGTGCTTCCCCTGTTGACGAAGATCCTTTTGCACGCCAGAGACGTTCACTCGCCGGGGCTGCGGCCTGCGGAAAAACTCTCGCGATTCGGAGCAGCAGGTGGATGCGTATCTGACCCGGCTCCACGCGATTTTCGAGCAAATGGCCGGGCTGTGTGCGAAGCTCTCGCGGTGCTGGCCAGTGACCGGCTGTGCTTTGGGATGCGCTCGTCGGCATGGCCTGCGCCAAAAGCGGCAGGGTTGTCTCGCACCCAAATTCTGGTAGGCTACGGCTGCGATGCACGAACGGAAACTCCCGTTCCGAGTTGTCTACCACGATGGTTACGACCTGAACCTGGGCCCGCACATCTTCCCGGCGCAGAAGTATCGTTTGATCCGCGAGACCCTGCTGCACGAGGGTCTGGCCGCAGCGGAGGACTTCGTTGTGCCGGAACCGGCCGCAGACGAAGACATCCTCCTGGTGCATTCCCGGGAGTATGTGCGCAAGCTGCGCACCGGCACGCTCAGTCCCCTCGAGCAGTTGCGCATGGAAATTCCCTTCTCAGAGGCCACCCGCGCGGCGTTCTGGCTGGCGGCCGGTGGTTCGATCCGGGCCGGGCAACTGGCGCTGACCGAAGGTTTCGCAGTCAATCTCGGCGGCGGATTTCACCACGCGTTCCCCGAGCATGGCGAAGGCTTCTGCATGATTAACGATGTGGCTGTAGCCATCCGGCGCCTGCAGAAAGACGGCGCGATCCGCACAGCCATGGTGGTGGATACCGATGTGCATCAGGGCAACGGCACCGCCAGCATCTTTGCCGGCGATGGCGATGTGTTCACGTTTTCGATCCACCAGGCAAACAACTACCCGATGCCCAAACCCCCGTCGACCGTAGACGTGCATCTGCCCGACCGCATCGGCGACGCGGACTACCTGGCGATCCTGGAGCCACATCTGGCGAAGGCGCTGCACGAGTTCCATCCCGATCTGCTGTTCTATGTGGGCGGCGCCGATCCGTACCGCGAAGATCAGCTCGGCGGCCTCAGTCTGACTGTCGAAGGGTTGAAGCGGCGCGATGCACTGGTCTTCACGTACGCGCGTCAACGGGGCATTCCGGTCGCCATCACGCTGGCGGGTGGCTATGCGCGCCGGCTGGAAGATACCGTGCGCATCCACGTGAACACGATCGTCGCCGCCGCAGAAGTCGCTCGCACCCAAGCGGCCGCTCCCTCCGCGTGAATCTTCCTGCCCGGCTTGCGCCAAGCCGCCGGCAGTGCAGTTTCCTCGGGGAAAACGAGGCTTGGAAACGATTCTGGATGGTGCCCGGCTGGCTCCGTGTGCTGATAGAATCCGTGCCGACATCGGAGGTCGCTATGAACCGCGTACTCGCCTTGCTTTTCCCTGCGTTGTTCTGTGTTTGCATGCTGCCGTGTGCGGCGCAGGCGCCATCGTCGCGCTGGATGGACGAGCTGAACTGGATGGAATTCCGTGCGCTCGTTCCGGAAAAGATTCAAACGGTCATCCTGACGACCGGTACCCTCGAGCCGCACGGTGTGGTGAACAACGGCGCCGATAACCTGGCTCCGGTGAAAATTGCCGAAGCGATTGCTGCTGACCCGGAGATCAACGCGCTGATTGCTCCGCACATTCCCTATGGGGTGACTGGCAGCATGGCCCCGTATCCAGGTGCCACCCACATCCCGGAACCGGTCTTTGCGGCGTATCTACGCGCCGTACTCGACAGCCTGCGACGCAACCGCTTCCAGAACATCCTGATTGTGAACGGCCATGGGGGTCCGCAAACCGCCGTGCTAATGGATGTCGCGCGGCAGTTTTCGATCGAAACGGGTGTGAAAACCCTGGTGATCAACTGGTGGTCCGCCTGCGCTGACGTGACCCAGCGCGTGTTTGGCAATCCGGGCGGGCATGCCGGCGAAAACGAAACGGCCTTCCTCCAGGCCATCAACCCGAAACTGGTGCGGCGCGAACTGTTGCCGCAAATCAGCTTGACACCCAATCCGCCTCCCGCCTCATGGCAGGCCACGCCGGCGCCGTCCTCGATCGGACTCTATCAGGCCGGCACGGGCCATCCGACCGATTTCGACCCGGCCAAGGCGGAACGCTACTTCCGCGAGATCAATGCGTGCGTAGCAGCACTGGCCCGTGATGTGCTGGCGAAGTGGAACGCAGCCGGTTTCCATGGCCCGTAACAGAACGGCAGGGTCGTTCCTGGTCGGCCACACGACATCGCGTCCGCCCGCGGCTGAGGTTGGCGCGTCGATTCATGTGCGCAGTAGGAGGTTCAGCGAGCCTTGCCGGTAGCCTTCAAGATCGAGGGTGACAAAGGTGAAGCCCGCCTGCTTGACGCGTTCGCAAATCAGTCGTGCCGTGACGGGATCGAGTGCGCGCGGCAGCTCTTCTGGTGCGAGTTCGATTCGCGCGATGGCATCGTGGTAGCGGACGCGGAACTGGTGGAAACCGAGTGCGCGCAGCGCCGCTTCCGCCTGCTCGACTCGGGACAGCACTTCGGCAGTCACGGGCGTGCCGTAGGGAACACGCGACGCCAGGCACGCCGACGCCGGCCGGTTCCAGGTCCGCAGGCCGGCGGCACGGGAGAGCTCGCGGATCTCGGTTTTGGTTAGGCCGGCATCCAGCAGGGGTGCGAGCACACGGTGCTCGCGCGCAGCGCGATGGCCCGGGCGGAAGTCCTGTGTGTCATCCGCGTTGATGCCGTAGGCCACGGCTGCGTAGCCCTGTTCGGCGGCAAGCCGATCCAATGCGCCGAACAGTTCGTCCTTGCAGTGGTAGCAGCGATCGGCGTTGTTGGCGACGTAACTCGGGTTGGCCAATTCGTTCGTCACGATCCAGCGATGGCGCAACCCGACTTCGCGCACGAAGGCTTCGGCCTGCTCCCGATCGTAGGCGGAAAAGCTGGCGGAAAGTGCGGTCACGGCTAGGGCCCGCGCGCCCAGCACGAGGTGTGCCGCCCAGGCCAGATAGGCCGAATCGGCACCGCCGGAAAACGCGACGAGAAGGGAATCCAGTTCCGCCAGCGCTGCGAACAGTTGCTGTTGTTTTTCCGCCGCACGCTGCGGCAGGAATGGTGACGGCGTGCTCATCGGTACGGATTATAGCGCACGAACACGCGCAGTGGTGGACATCCCTCAGCCGTCGGTGCGTTATTTGAAGTCGATCAGCACATCCACGGTGTGCGCCGATTCGTTTTTGCGCAAATAGCTGCCCACGTGCTGGTAGTGCACAACGTAGTTGCCGAAGATCTGCTGACGACGCGTGCGCAGGGTTTCCAGGAACGTATCAAAGTAGATCCGATCCAGCACGTCGCCGGAACGCAGCTTCCAGGCCTGCTGCACGAGCTGTTCGGCGCGCACGGAGAGGCCGGTCAGCACGAGTTGGGCAAACCGGTACTGCGGCCCTTCGGTGATGTGAACCTGGTAGCGCACCGTCTGCGTGCGGGCGTCGAAACTCGGCTCGGGATGGACGACGGCGTCCAGGTAGCCGCGACGCGCGTATTCGTCCCGGATGCGTTCCCACCCGGCGCGCAGCCGCATTCCGTCGGCCACCTGTCCGGTTGGCGTGTCCAGGAGGTGGTTCAGCTCCGGTGTGCCCAGCACGGCGTTGCCGGACCAGGTGACCTCCCCCAGCTGGTACACCGGGCCCGGCTCGATCGGCACGATGGCGACAACCTGCTCCGGCAACGGGCGATTCGGGTCGCCGGCAAAACGCGCCTGCGGCGTGCCGATGCTGACCTGCAGATGGCCGGCGGCGAGGTACAGCGGCAGGACGTGGTCGCGGGCAAACAGCAGGAGCCGGTAGCGAGAAAACGGGCGGCCTACGATGTCGCCGCGAAACTCGCGCAGCCTGGGCGCCTCCGCGGCCAGCGAATGGCCCCACAGGATTTCCCCTACGTTCAGCACCGGCCCCAAAACGCGGAAACGCAGCAGCATGCCGTCTTCGGTGATGCGCGGCATCACCTCGACTTCAACGCGGGCCGATATGCCGACCCGAGCCAGCTCCTGTTCCAGAATGCGCTGGATCTGCTCCAACATCGTGCCGCCTTCTGGCGCAGTGCCGTTGAACAGCGGAAGCTGTGCACGAATGGCCGCCAGCAGTTCTTCATCGGTCAGCCACGGAACGTTGTCGAACAGCAGGGGCAGGGTGGGCGCTTCGACCAACTGCCATTCGAGGTGGATGGCTTCGCCGACGCTGGTGAACCGGTAGCGAACTTCGCGGAACAGGCCGAGTTGCGCCAACCGGTCGGCCGCCTCCTGCAGGTCCTTGCTGGTCACGGACTGTCCGAGGGTGAGTCCAGCTGCCTGCAGAACCTGCTCCGACGTGTAGTGGGCGGTGCCCTGGATGGAGACGCGATCGAGCCGGGCAGCGGGAGCCTGTGCAGCCGCCGCGGCAGTCATGCCCAGCAGCACACAAACGATCCCGCGCAGACGCGAGGCGCCGCGACAGCAATGGGACCGGTGCCTCACACGATGATTCTAGTCCACCGGAGAGGTTCAGCCAACGGGCTCGTGCCACGCCGCCGCTATTCGACGGTGACGGACTTGGCCAGGTTGCGTGGCTGATCCACGTCGCAGCCACGGCGTACGGCGATGTGGTAGGCGAGCAGTTGCAGGGGCACGACTTCCAGAATCGGCAGCAGCAGCTCGGGCGCGGGAGGGATTTCGATGACGTGATCGGAGGCTTCGCGAGCCAGCCGGTCGCCCTCGGTGATCACAGAGATGACGATGCCGTCGCGCGATTTGACTTCCTTGATGTTGGAGACCGTTTTCTCGTAGCGGAGCAGGGAAGCCGGGTCGGTCTCATCCCGGG
>JAIMBE010000208.1 GCA_023511565.1 Bacillota bacterium | reverse complement strand
CCGACGCCCCGTGCGCCCATCAGGAAGCTCATGCCGAGCATGCTGGCCCGCTGCGGATCGAGCCGCCCGAGATCCACCGGAAAGACGCGCTCACCGAGCAACGGCAGGATGACCCAGTTGGTTCCCATGAAACCCAAGCCCGCCTTGACGAGCAGCGTGGCCAGCAGCCTCGCATCGCTCGTCACGTACCGCAGGCCTTCGAACAGCGGGGAGAAGTCCGCGAGGTCGGCGGCACGGAGCGGACGGCTTCCGGCCGTGTGCGGTTCGGCGAAGCGCATGGCCCGCAGCAGCATGGCGGAGACAATAAACGTTGCGGCATTCATCACAAACACCGCCTGGCGTCCGAAGACGACGGCGACGGCGCCACCCACGGCCGAGCCCACAGCGAGGTTGAAGGACCAGGTGGTGGAGGAGAGCGTATTGGCGGCCAGCACCTCAGGGCCGCGGCAGATGTTGGGAATCACAGCACTGCGGGCGGGCTCGAAAAACGCCCACATCGTCGTCTCGGCAAACAAGAGCAGATAAATGCACCACACCCAGTCGGCGCGCTGGACGGCCAGCATGCCCAGCACGATGGCCGCCCGCGCCAGGTCGGCCAGAATCATCACGCGCTTGCGGCTCATGCGGTCATTGAGGACTCCGGCGGCCGGGGCGATGAAGAACTGGGGCAGGACCTGGAGGACCACTGCCATGGCGACCGACCGCGCGCTGCCGGTCAGCTCCAGAAGCAGGCTGTAGATGGCGATGGAGTAAAGCCAGTCGCCCAGTTCGCTGACGATCTGCGCGAGCCACAACAGGCGGAAGTTCCGGTTGGAGCGGACCAGACGCCAGTACGCGGTGAACGAGACCGGGCGTTGATCCATGTCAGCAAGGAACGTACAGACCCATGCGGCGTTTCACAGCTTCCACTGTGGCATTGGCAATGGGAGCCACCCGTTCTGCTCCCTCTTTCAGGACGCGGTCGACGTAGCCCGGCTCGCCGGCGATCTCCCGGTAGCGCCGCTGCAGCGGCTCCAGATGCGCGATCACCATGTCGGCCACCTCCTGTTTGAGCCGCCCGTAGCGCATGCCGGAAAAATGGGCGCGCATCCGGTCGTCCGTCCACTCGCTGAAAGCCTGGAAAATGTTCAGCAGGTTGGCCACGCCGGGACCGAGCGCGTCGAAATCCACGCAGGGCTGCGAGTCGGTGGTGGCGCGCTGAATCTTGCGGCGGATGACATCGGGAGGGTCCAGGAGGGCCACAGCGTGACCGGAGGCCGTTTCGGACTTGCTCATCTTCTTCAAGGGATCATCCAGGCCCATGATGCGCGCGCCGACGGCGGGAAGCTTCGTCTCCGGCATCACGAAGGTCTCCCCGTAGAGGGAGTTGAAACGCTGGGCGATGTCGCGCGTCAGCTCCAGATGCTGAACCTGGTCATCGCCCACGGGGACGATCTGCGCCTGATAGAGCAGGATGTCGGCGGCCATGAGCACGGGGTACTGCAACAGGCCGTCCCCGACCGTCTCCTGCTTTTCGGCCTTGGCCTTGTACTGGGTCATGCGGGTCAGCCAGCCCACGGGCGTGACGCAGGTGAGCATCCAGGCGAGCTCGGCGTGAGCGGGCACGGACGACTGAACCATGATCACGGATTGCCTCGGGTCGATACCCGCGGCCAGAAACAGGGCCGCGAGCTCGGAGATCTTGCCGCGCAGGGTGGCGGGATCCTGGTAGACCGTCACCGCGTGCAGGTCTACGATGCAGTAGATGCATTCGTAGTCGTACTGGAGTTTGACCCAGTTTTTCAGCGCGCCCAGGTAGTTGCCGATATGCAGATCGCCCGAGGGCTGCACGCCGGAGAACACTCGTGGTTTCATGCTAGAGGGAACGACCTTTTATCGTAAGCGATGCAAGCTGCCGGAACAACGCCGGAACCGACACACGAGGTTGCCGTGGAAAAGTGGGTCTACGGCGGCAAGGGGCTGGCGCGTCTGGAGGGTCGGGCGGTTCTGGTTCCCTATGTACTGCCCGGAGAGACGGTACGCGTGCGCGTCCGCCGTGAACGACCGGGGTTGCTCGAGGCGGAACTCGTCGAAATTCTCACTTCCGTGCCGGACCGGGTTTTGGCGCCGTGCCCCTATTTCCGGCGCTGCGGCGGCTGCCATTACCAGCATGCCGGTTACCCGTTTCAGGTGGAACACAAGCGCGACGTGCTGATCGAGGTGTTGCGGCGTATCGGGAAAATCGCGCCACCCGAGCCTGTAGGGACCGTGGTGGGCGAGCCCTGGCAATATCGCAACCGCACGCAGTTTCACCTTCACGGGCGCGAGATCGGCTATATGGAAGCCGCTTCGCACCGACTTTGTGCTGTGGAGCAATGCGCCATCTGCTCGCCGAAGATCAACGAAGCGCTGGGCGCGCTCCGCAGCATGTTGCGCGAACGCCGTTTTCCCCGGTTTTTGCGCTCCATCGAGCTGTTCACCAACGAGAGCGAGGTCCAGCTCAACGTGCTGGAGTCGGAGCAGCCGCCCGCCCGGTCTTTTTTCGAATGGTGCGCGGAGCGGATTCCCGGGACGGCCGCCGGGAGTCTGGATTATCCGGCCGCAGGGTACGTGTTCCGCGTCAGTCACGGGTCGTTCTTTCAGACCAACCGGTTCCTGATTGACCGCCTCGTCGAATGCGCGCTCGAAGGAGCGGAAGGAGAGGCGGCCGTGGATCTTTATGCGGGCGTTGGCCTCTTCTCGCTCCCTCTGGCAAGCCGGTTCCGCCGGGTGACCGCGGTGGAATCCGGGCGCAGCGCGTTTCGGGATCTCGAATATAATACGGCGCGGGCCGGGCTGTCCGTGCAGGCTGTCCGAAGCAGTTCCGAGCAGTTTCTGGAGGCGCTCAGCGATCCGCCGGACTTCGTGCTGGCCGACCCGCCGCGCTCGGGCCTGGGAAAGACGGTGGTGCGTCACCTGCTGCGGCTGCGCCCGGCGCGCATCGTCATCGTTTCCTGTGATCCGGCCACGCTGGCGCGAGACCTGCGGACGCTGGTGGGCGGCGGATATCGCCTGGAGGGGCTG
>JAIMBE010000207.1 GCA_023511565.1 Bacillota bacterium | reverse complement strand
ATGCCGAGCAGCGCGCACTCGCCTACGCGGACACACCCGGCTAGGTGCACCCCCGGGGCCACATGGACCCACGGTCCAACATCGCAGTCGTGATCCACCGTTGCGCCGGTGTTGATGATGGTTCCCTCTCCGATACTCGCCAGGGCGTTCACGACGGCTCCTCGAACGATGAGGATCCCGTCCCCGAGACGGGCGCGTCCGGAAATGACAGCTCGGGGGCTGACGGCGCTGGCCAGGATAAAGCCGACTTCCCGGGCGCGGAAAGCCGCTCGGCGGCGCCTGGCATTGTCGCCAATCGCGGCCATCACATGCCGCAGTCCGCGTTCGTAGAGTTGTGGCAGCAAGTCGTCGCTACCGAGAATTGGGTAACCGAGTAGGTCGTGCACATCGCCGGGCTCGGCGGTGCAGCCGGCGATTTCATAACATCCCTGCTCTTCCAGCGTCTCGATCACCACTTTGGCATGTCCGCCCGCGCCCAGGACGACCACTCTAGGTTTCAATCGGAACCCCCTTCGGGCAACGGCCTTCTGGTCAGCAGAAGCGTGCTTATTCCTGTGCCGCACACCTCCTCCGGGCCGGCAGGGTGCAAGTCGCCTGAGACCGGGTCGACGCGCTGGATGGAGAAGTCGAATGCCCCGAGCTTACAGAGGAGGTGGTGAGGATCCGTTCCCGCCCGAAGCAGCCGGCACGGCGCAAATTTCATCAGCACCGTCAAGTCTGGATTGCGCTCGAGAATGCGCGGCATCCCCTCCAGCACGAGCCCCTCGGCTCCCTCCACGTCCATGTGCACGAGGTCCACGTGTGACTCCAGGGCCAACGCCTCGTCAAGCGTGATCGTTTCGACCGGCACTGCCGGACAACCGGCCTTTTCCGGGAAAAGGGAGTCGCAGCCGGCTGGGTCCTCGCAAAGATGGAGCATGGCCGTAGCGCGTGTTTGCGCCACGGCCGTCTGCCGCAGCTCGATCACGCCAGAATCCGCAAATCCGTTCAAGCTGATGTTCTCGCGCAGCCAGCCGAAGGTCTCCGGATTCGGTTCGAAGCTGTAGACCTTACCTCGGCCGGCCAGCCGCCGCGCCGCCTCCAGAGTGTACTGCCCCAGGTACGCTCCGACGTCCACAACCACCATGCCGGGCCGTATCAGACAGCGGAAGCGTTTCAAAAGGCCCGGTTCCAGCGGGCCTCGCAAGGCCAGTCGCGCCGCCAGGCGCCATTGGGAGCGCGGAACTGCCAGCAGCAGGCCTTCCAGGTCGATCACGTAGGGGCCGTCGCCTGCGACAAACAGGGAAGCCTTGCGTTGGTTGTCGAGCAGCGCTTCACGGCGGCCGGCGATCTGTTCTTTGAGTTCGGCGTCCAGCTTCGCCAGTTTCTCGGCAATCAGGCGCTGATCCCTCAAAAGTGCATCCGCCTTGACGGAAAGCTGCTCCGTCCGCACCTGCAGCTCCTGGAACAGATAGTCTACCTTTGCACCGACTAGCTCCACCGGGCGCAGCCACAGCGCGTCATACAGCCATCGCGCCCGACCCAACCAGCGCCATAGCAGGCGCCGGCCCGCGTCGCGAAATCGCCTGGGCGCGCCGCTGAGCGACGGCGCGAGCAGGGAAAGACCGGTGTAGCGCAGTCCGGTCTGCTTCGCCTCTGGTGACGTGGCCAGCGCCCGCAGGATCATCCTTCGGGGAAGTTTGCGCCGCAGCAACTCCCGGTAGTGGACGAAGCCGGGCATGTCGCATTCGCGGCGCAGAATGCGGCGGTAAGCTTCGCGAAGGAACTCTTCGTCATCCGGAATCGGCAGCAGTTCGGCGAGGTCCACAGTCTGCTGGCCGGTTTCGCCGGCCTGCGCCCTCTGTGGTTCGGCTTGGGCTCGTTGCAGCCGTGCGGCGATCCGCCGTTCGATAACCGCAGGGGTGAGACGGAAAGACGATGCGGCCTCCGGCGCGCCGCGCTCGTGCGGAGTTGACGTCATCGTCCTTGGGCTACCCGGATTTCCAAACCGGCCCGCCGGCAGTCCGCTTCCACCATTTCGCGAACCAACTCGTGGAACCGCACGCGCGGCTGCCAGCCGAGTTTGGCTGCGGCCTTACGGTAGTCGCCCCGGAGATGGGAAACCTCTGCGGGTCGAAAGAACGCCGGATCCACCTCCACGTAGTCGCGCCAGTCCAGGTCCACACAGGCAAAGGCTGTTTCGGCAAAGTCCCGGACCGAGTGGTCTTCACCAGTGGCAATCACATAGTCATCCGGTTCGTCCTGCTGGAGCATCAGCCACATGGCTTCGACATAATCCTGTGCATGGCCCCAGTCGCGCCGCGCCTCCAGGTTGCCAAGAAACAGCTTGTTCTGCCGACCGGCGAGAATATTGGCGACACCCATGGTAATCTTGCGAGTTACGAATTCCACGCCGCGACGAGGGGATTCGTGGTTGAAAAGGATGCCCACGCAGGCATGCAAACGATGAATGTCTCGGTAATACCGCGTGAGGATGCAGCCTGCAACCTTGCTGACGGCATAAGGAGAAACGGGGTGGAACGGAGTTCGCTCGTTCTGCGGGCACTCCTCGGCGTGGCCGAACATTTCGCTCGAGCCGGCGAAATAAAAACGGCAACCGGGCGCGCGGGCGCGAAGCGCCGAAAGCAGATGATGTGTGCCGTCCACGTTGGCGCTGAAGGTCGAAAACTCGTCTTCGTAGGAGGTCGCCACAAAGCTCTGGGCCGCCAGGTGGTAGCATTCATGCGGCTGCGTTTCTTCCACGACGCGAAGCAGGCTGGCGGGGCTCTCGAGGGAAGCCGGATGCAGGTGGATCCGGTCCATCAGGTGCCGGATGCGCGAAAGGCGCACGTCCGGTTCTTCGAGCGCGATTCTACGGACCGTGCCGTGGACCTCGTAACCCTTTGCGAGCAGGAACTCGGCCAAATAAGAGCCGTCCTGACCCGTAATGCCAGTGATCAAGGCGCGACGCACCATACGAGTTTCGACCCGAGCTATTGTAGCACCCCGTGCCGGGATGGCGCGCTGGGCCTGCGGCCGTGCGGGCCAGGGGTCTGGAGCGTGCCAGCGTTGC
>JAIMBE010000206.1 GCA_023511565.1 Bacillota bacterium | reverse complement strand
ATCGAACGCACCAGCCAGCCGAACTCGACCTCGGTCATGATGTACTGCACGCTGCGGAACGCTTCACTGCTCGACGGCCGGTAGTAGAGCAGCAGGAGCGCGCCCGTGACCACCTGAATGACAAATAGAAACAGCGTGATCCCGCCCAGGTAGTACCAGAACGAATACCGGTGCCGGGGAACGGTTTTTTTGCGCAACCAGGCTGTCAGTTCGGCCCAACCGAAGCGTTCATCCAGCCAGCCGCGCACCACACGCCCTGGACGCACGTCAGACCTCGCGGTGACGGGTCACAATGATTTCCTCGCCGCGGACCTGCACCCGGTAGCTGTCCAGGGGCCGCGGGGGCGGACCGGCAATGTTGCGTCCATTCAGGTCGTAGAACCCGTTGTGGCAGGCGCACCAGACCTGATGGAGGTCGCTCCGATACTGCACGGTGCAGTCCAGGTGAGTGCAGGTGGCCGACAGCGCGCGGTACTCACCCTCGGCCGTCAGAATCAGCAGGCCAGGCCGGTTGCCGAAGCGGAAGATTTTGCCGCTGTTCGGTTTCAACTCCCCGACTTTTGCGGCGACCACCGTGTCGCTGCCCAGGTCGGCGCGCTCGGGCGGAATCAGGTAGCGCAGCACGGGATAGAAGAACGAGGCCAGTGAGGCCAACAAACCGCCCCCCAACAGCCATTCTACGAAACGGCGGCGGCTATTGCGGGTCTCGTTCCTTTGAAGCGGCACAGGCTCGGACATCCCTCCCTCCCGGGGGCTCGGTCAGCCGTTCAGCACCGGTTCTCCGGGTTGGCCAAACGTTCGTCCGGTCCACCCGGGCTGTTCAGAAGTCGAAACGCACGGCTCCCAGCACCAGGTTGCCGCGGAAGTCGCGCGGAGAACTGAACACATCCGGGACTTGTTTTTCGTTGTACCCGTAATAACCCCACTGCACCTTCCAGGTCACGTTGCGGTTCATCTCCCACGACAGTCCGGCCATCGGCTTGTGGTAGTTGTAGCTGAGCGGGCCCGGCGGAGTGTTCGGCGCCAGAATCAACGTGCTGCCCGTGGTACTCGTTACCGCATAGCCCAGGTGTGTGGTCAGGCGCCGGACGGGCTTCCACATCAATTGGAAGTGTCCGTAGTGAACATCATGGTTGTAGAACGAAAGCCCCTGCAACGGCAGCCCGCCCACAAACGGGCACGGCACCGAGCCGGGCGGCGGCGGGGCCGAACCCACCGTGAAGCAGATGTTCGTCTGGCTGAAGACGTCGTTGAAGTCGTAGCCGATGTCGAGCATGAAAGTTTCGTTCGGCTGGAGCAGGGCACTGACGCTGTAGCTGCGGTCATGCTGCAGATGCTCGATCTGGGCGACGTTGTTGCGTCGCTCCAGAATCATGATCGAGCCGTTGAAATTCGCCCAGTCCCGGGCGCGGTAGCTGGTGCGCAGCCGGTAGATCTGGAACTGGCGGGGACTGATGCGCGTGAAGGCCCGGTCCGCGGAGGCCGCCTCCAGGTCAAAAGCAACGCGCCAGGTCTCGACCGGCCGTGCCCAGAAGCCGAACAACAACACGTGCTCGTTGATTTCGAATTGCTCGCCGTGGCTGTCGGTCGTGGTAACGCGGCAGGACCCGTCGGGTTCGAGCGGCCGGCCGGCACAGGCGCCGCGATTCGGGCGGTCGGGGAAGAAATGCAGGTCGGCCAGCTCCGCCAGTCGCTGGGCGATCTCGCGGTGCGTGTACCGATAGCCCAGCCGTACGCCGGTGCGATGGGTGAAGTCATACAGCAGCTCGAAGGTGTTCGTTCGCGTGTCCTGGCCCAGGAATTCGCTGATGTCTTCGATCAGGATGTCCGCCGGTGAGCTATTCGTGTGCACCGGAGTGCCCAGCGTGTTCGTTCGCGGGCAGTCCAGCAGCGGGTTGACCGCGGGGAACGTGTTCGCCGTGATCAACAGGGAGGTGCTGAACTGCGAGCACTCCTGAATCAGAACCTGTCCCGGGATACGGAAGTGCTGCCAGTGGAGGGTATCCACCACTTTGAACCGGTCGGTTGCATAGAACGTTGCGGCCAGATCTCCGGTCACTGAGACGCGGCGACCCTGCGCGGGCGCCTGGACCGTGAACTGGCTCTGGTTGGTGCGCGTGACCCGACCCCGGTACAGCTCTTCGTAGCCGACCAGTTCGTTGTCCGCCGAGCTGTAGGCGATCCGGCCGGAAACATCCACGTTTCGGAAGTAGCTCGTCTGGAAGCTGAGCTGCTCGGTCGGGAACAGGGTCCGCACCCGACCCTGCCGTGAGTAGGCCAGGTACGCGTTGCAGGTCGGGTTCACCGTACCATCGGACAGCAGTGGCGTCGCGCAGGGCTGGCCCGCCGCGGTGTTGAAAATCAGACCCAGGTCGACCGGCCGGCCATCGGAAAGCCGGAAGTTCAAGGAGCGATCTTCCCAGGTGGTGTCGCCCTTGTACTTGGTGAAGAACTGGTCGTAGCTGATGTTCGTGCGCGGGAAGATGCGCAGGTCGATGCCCGCTGAGTAGTTGTCCAGGGTCGTTTTCCAGTCTTGAAAGACCAGAACGTCGGTGCCCTCGTGGAAGCTGCTGAACGAGGGGCCTTCCATCACATTGCGGCCGTAGCTGAAGCGGAGCCGAACAAGGCTCTGCGGCAGCAGGGTCAGGTTCACGTCGGACCGCCGCCGCACCAGGAACAGCCGGTGGGGCGAGTTCGTGATGGTCAGCGCCGGGTTGGACGTCGGCGGATTCAGCGGATTCGCCAGCAGGTTGAAGTCCCAGAAGTTGCGGTTGCGGTGGAAGGTGGCGCTGAAGTTGTACCACTGATTTTTGTACGCCCGCAGCCGCGTGACGTTTTCCGGATCGCCGCCGTAGCCAAAACTGTGCAGGAAGAAGTCGTCGAACAGCAGCCCCTTGTGATTGAGCGAACGCATCTCCAGCGTGTGCTCGAGCAGTCGCGGTCCTTCCTCCAGGTCCACGAAGGTGCGGTAGACATCCAGGTTGCCGGTGAAGTCAGTCCACCGCCCCCCGATCTCAAAGGACTGTTTGATGTTGTAATTGCCACGGTTGATACCTTCCAGCGGCTTGTCCTCCTGCTGGGCGATCGCCGGTGGCGTCAGCACCAACAGTAGCGCAATCAGCC
>JAIMBE010000205.1 GCA_023511565.1 Bacillota bacterium | reverse complement strand
GGCACCCACCTGGTCTTCTTCCAGGTTCAGCGCAATGCCGTACACATGGTGCGGGAACTCGAGCATTTCACCGGCCATGACCTTCTCCAGGCCGTGAATGCGCGCAATGCCGTCGCCGACGGAAATCACCGAGCCGACTTCCTCCACCGCAACCGTCTGCTGATAATTCTTGATCTGGTCGCGGATCAGTTTTGCAATTTCGTCTGCTTTGATGTTGGCCATGCCCCTCTCCTACCCGGAAACCAGTTGCGTCCGCAGGCGAGCGAGTTGGGAACGCACCGAGCCGTCCAAGATCGTCGAACCCATCCGCACCACCAGCCCCCCGATCAGCCCCGCATCCTGCCGGTACTTGACGCGTACCTGCCGGCCGGTAAAGCGCTCCAACGCCCGATGAAGTTCATCCTGCTCCGAGCGGCTCAACGCATTCGGCGAAGTGACTTCGACTTCGGCGATGCCCAGGCGCTGGTCCAGCTCCGCGCGAAAGGCCGCAGGCAGTTCGGCCAGCAGGGCGGTCCGGTGATGGTCCACCAGCACGCAGAGAAAATTCCGCAGCACCGCACTGGCGCCCATCCGTGCGATCAGCTTTTCAAGGAACGTAATTTTTTCGTCTCGGGGAACAGCTGGGCTGGCGAGAAAGTTCCGCAGCTCGGGAGACCCGCCCCAGAGTTCGGCAAACTCGGTGAGCTCTTGCTGCACCACTTCGGCCACGCCGCCTTCGAGTGCAACGTCGACCAGTGCCGAAGCATATCGTCGCGTCAGCGCTTTCAATTCGCACTCCTCGCCAGGCTGCCGACAAACGAACGGAACATTTTCGCCTGCAGCTCCGGGTTCATCCGCTGCCGGATCAGCGCCTCCGCCCGTTCCACAGCCAGCCGTGCGGCGAGCGCTTTCAGCTCCAACTGGGCCGCACGTTCCGCCGCAGCGATCTCGTCCTGCACAATGCGGCGAATTTTCTGCACTTCCTCGGCCGCCAGTGTCCGAATCCGTTCCGCTTCCTCGGCCGTTTCCTGGTGCGCCCGCGCACGCAGCGCGGTCACTTCCGCCTCCAACCCGGCCAGCCGACTTTCGATGGCCGCCAGTTCCGCCTCGGCCTGCTGCCGGAGCTGAGCGGCTTCGACCATGGCGCTGGCAATTCGCGCGCTGCGGGTCGCAAAGAACTGACGGCCATACCGGCGACCCGCGTAGACCGCTGCGCCAAACACAAGCAGAAAGTTCAGGATGCGGAACACCCAGCCGAACGCCGAGTGAACCACGTCTCCGGACTCGGCAGCGGCTGCCGATCCGGCAGTGAGTAGCACGGTTCCGCACACCACCCCAGTCGTCCGAAGCAGTCCAGGACACATAGTCATCGCACCCGGGTCGGGGACGGCGGTGTGCCTTCGGCGCCGAGGATCACATGGACAATCTGCTCGGCCAGCGCCGCACTTTCGGCTTCCAATTCTTTTCTGGCTGCCGCCATTTCTTCGAGCAAACGCTGCTTGGCGCTGCGGATCTCCTGCTGGCCCCGCTCGCGCGCTTCCCGGATCAGTCGCGCACGCTCTTCCAGCACCCGCCGGCGCGCGGCTTCCTGCTCCGCGTAGATTTCCGCCCGGGCCTGTTTCAACGCGGCCTGATAGTCGGCTTCCTTCCTGGCGCTGGCGGCCCGGGCCGCTTCGGCGGCCTGGCGGGCTCCCTCGGTGCGTGCGGCACGCTCGGCCAGCACCTGCTCGATCTGCGGGAAGAAATTGGCCCGGAGGAACAGATAGAAAAGAAAAACAAGAACCACAGTGGGCGCAGCTTGCAGGAACAACTCTCCGAGCTGGCTTAGAATTTCCATCCGTACTCAGGAGACATCGAGGCTGCCTGCCTCTCGACCCAGGTCTGACGAAAAAGGAGGAGGCTTGCCTGTCGGACAGTCTGCCGACCTCGAAACAAAGCGAAATTTTATAGCATTCCTGCGGAAATCCGTCAACGACGCTTGTCCCCTTTGCACGCAGCTTGCTAGAATCGGGGGCCGACGGTCTGCGGTGCCCTCGTCGAAAAGGGCCAGGCAGTCCCGGCCGGTCCTGTCGATGAGCGGGCCCGTCCCGTCATCCGTCGCCAGCCGCCGAATGCGCCCGACAAGGAGCGTGCATGCCTGCATTCCCCGGTGTGGATTTCATCGACTTCGACTCCTTGCTGACCGATGAAGAAAAGCTGGTGCGCCAGACGGCCCGCCAGTTTGTGGATGAGCAGGTGCTCCCGATTATTGAAGCCTGCAACCGGGAAGGACGCTTCCCTGCAGAACTGATCCCGCAAATGGCCGAGTTGGGGTTTCTCGGGGCCAACCTGAACGGATATGGCTGCGCGGGGATGTCCAACGTCGAGTACGGCCTGGTCATGCAGGAGCTGGAACGGGGGGATTCCGGCTTGCGGAGCTTTGTTTCGGTGCAGAGTGCTCTGGTGATGTACCCCATCTACACCTATGGCTCAGAGGCCCAGAAAGAAAAATGGCTGCCCCGATTGCAGTCTGGCAAGGCGATCGGCTGCTTCGGACTGACCGAGCCCCAGTTCGGTTCAAACCCCGGGGGCATGCTCACCCGCGCCCGCAAGCTGGGCGACCGGTACCTTCTGAACGGCGAGAAAATGTGGATCACCAACGGATCGGTGGCGGATGTCTGCTTGATCTGGGCCAAAACGGAAGACGACGTTGTGCGCGGCTTCCTGGTAGAGCGCGGCACGCCCGGCCTGAAGGCCTGGGACGTACACGGCAAATGGTCGTTGCGCGCCTCGATCACCTCCGGGCTGGCGATGACCGACTGCGAAGTTCCCGCCGAAAATCTGCTCCCGAAAGCCGAAGGCCTGAAAGCTGCGCTGAGCTGCCTGACGCAGGCACGCTATGGCATCGGCTGGGGTGCCATCGGCGCAGCCATGGCCTGCTACGACACCGCCCTGCGCTATGCCCGCACCCGCACACAGTTCGCCAACCGCCCGATTGCCTCGCACCAGCTGGTTCAGGACAAGCTGGTCTGGATGATCACGGAAATCACCAAAGGGCAACTGCTGGCCCTGCACGTCGGCCGCCTGAAAGACCAGGGACGCGCACACCACACCCACATCTCGATGCTGAAGATGAACAACGTCTGGATGGCGCTCGAAACGGCCCGCAAAGCCCGCGACAT
>JAIMBE010000204.1 GCA_023511565.1 Bacillota bacterium | reverse complement strand
GTCTTCACCACCAGGTCACCGACCAGAAGGGTCACCAGCGGGCTGACCAGACTGAACACCAGAAACGACAGCAGCAGCGGTAGAACCCATCCGGGAAATTCACGCTGCGCCGCGGGGGCAGCCAGCCAACCGGCCAGCGCGCCAGCGGCCAATCCTGCTGTGGTGGCCAGATAGCGACTCGTCAGGGAAAGCTCCAGGAACGCCCCGCAGCCGGGGCAGCGCAAGCCGTCACTGAAGGCCACCACGCAGCCGGCTGGAAGTTTTGTCTGGCACTGTGGACACCGCCTTGCGGCCATCGCTCCACCTCTTCAACGACTTCGGTGAACGGCAAAGATAAACGATTTTCTCCCGGCAGAAAAGTGGGCCGGCAAGCGTTCACCGTCCGTGACGACGGCGTGCTGGCGTGCTGTGCTGCCCTCCCTCGCGGGTGACCAAGGAAAACTCCGTGCGCATCTGGAAATAATCAATGCGGTCGGCGCGGACGCGCACCCGATCGCCCAGCCGGAACACCGGTTGGCGTCGCGGCGTGACGATGGCGTGGTCGCGTTCCCGGTAGAAACACCGTTCCCCCACGGCCACTTCGATCGCCGGCATGGGAACCAGGCCTTCGACAAAAATGTCCAGCAGCTCGACGAACATGCCGAAGCGCTGCACGGAAATCACCAGGGCATCGAACTCTTCGCCAAGGCGCTGCTCCATGTACCGCGCAGTTTTCCACTCCATCAGTTCGCGTTCGGCGGCCTCGGCACGGCGCTCGGCTTCTGAGGATTCTGCTGCAATCTCCTCCAGTTCAACCCGCTGGTAGGGGCCGAGCGGAGCCTCCCCACCGCGGGCCTCGGGATGGGCCAGCGCCCATTTCAGGATGCGATGCACGATCAGATCGGGATAGCGGCGAATCGGTGAGGTGAAATGCGTGTAGTGGTCAAACGCCAGGGCAAAATGTCCGAGCGGCTCGACCGCATAGCGCGCCTGCTTCAGCGAACGGAGCATCAGGTAGGAAAGGATCCGCTCTTCCGGCTTCCCGGCTATTTTTTCCACCAATCGCTGATACAGCTTGGGGCTGACGTTCCACTGGTCGGCTGCAGCGACGGCGACGGTCATCGGCCGTTCCCGGCTGCCGCGCCGCGGACCCCGCACGGTGCCATGGCGCACCGTCCGGCGGCGCTCGACCAGATCCGGCACGCCCAGCGAGTAGCCGAAGGCCGCGGCCAGCTCCTCGAACTCGAGCAGTTTCTGCGGATCGGGCTTCTCATGAACGCGGTGGAGCGATGCGAGGCCACGGCGGTGCAGGTATCTCGCTACCGTCTCGTTGGCCGCCAGCATGAATTCCTCGATGATGCGGTGCGCCATGTTTCGTTCGCTGCGCACAATCCGCACCATGCGGCCCAGCTCGTCGAATTCGATCACAGGCTCCGGTAGATCGAAATCAATCGAGCCCAGCGCGGCGCGCCGCCGGTGCAGGCACAAGGCCAGCTCGCGCATGAGCACGAACTGCTCGACCAGCGGCGCATACTGCCTGCGCATCTTCGGGTCGCCCTCGAGCACGCGGTTCACATTCGTGTAGGTCATTCGCTCCCTGGAGCGAATCACGCCGGGCACAAACCGTGCGTGCACCACCTGGCCCTGCCCGTTGACCTCCATCACCACGCTCATCACCAACCGGTCTACCTGCGGGTTCAGCGAGCAGATGCCGTTTGAAAGCGCCTCCGGCAGCATGGGCACGGCGCGATCCGGAAAATAGACCGAAGTACCGCGCAGACGGGCTTCGCGGTCCAACGCCGAGCCCCGTGCGACGTAATGCGCGACATCGGCGATGTGCACCTGCAACTGGTAGTTCCCGCCGGGGAGCCGTTCGACGTACACCGCGTCGTCAAAATCCTTGGCGGATTCTCCGTCGATGGTGACCGTCGGCAGATGGCGGAAATCTTCGCGTCCTTCGAAATCCTGCGGACGCACCTGCTGCGGAACGCGGCGTGCGGCGTCCTGCACTTCTTCGGGAAACACGAACGGCAGGTGATGCTTGCGGATGATGATTTCGACGTCGACGCCGAACGCATCGCGATCACCCAGAATTTCGACCACGCGCCCGGCGGCGGGCACCCCGCCACGCGGATAACGGGTGAGCTCCACGTTGACCACTTTGTTTTCCAGCTCCGGCAACCGCAGCCGCGGGGGCGGCTCCCCGGGCTTCACTCCCAACCTGCGGCGGAGGGCTTCGGTCAGTTCCGCCCCCGGCGGGATGACGATTTCCTGCCGGACGCGGGTGTCAAAGGGAATCACGTAGTTGCCGCGGGCCCCGTAGCGGAACTCGCCAACAATCGTCGGATGTGCCCGGCTGAGCACGCGCAGGATGCAGCCTTCAGCGCGGCCGTCGTGGGCACGGCGCGTGACGCGCGCTTCGACGCGGTCGCCGTGCATGGCATCGCCCATGGCCGGTGGCGGGATGAACAGATCTCCATCCACGCCGGCCACGGGCCGGTCGGGAACCACAAAGCCATACCCGTCCCGATGCGCCACCAACCGCCCGGTCAGGATGGCGCGTGCGTTTGCAGGGGATTCGCGCCCGTGCGGGGCGGGCAAGGGCGCAGGGGCCGAGGGGTGGCGTGGTTTCCGTGCCCCGGAGGGTTTCGCAGCCCCGGGGCCGGCCGCCGCGTGGGAACCCGTCAGGGAGTAACGCCCGTGACGTTCGGCAACCGCGCCATCGCGCACCAGCCGTTTCAGGGCTTTTTTCAACTCCTGCTGGCTGCGGGGAGGCAGCTCCAGCGCAACGGCAAGCTCGCGAAGGCTGAGGGGCTGATGGCTACGGGCTATCTCAGCGAGCACATCCTCCGCAGCGGGTTGTCGGCGCTTGGCCATCAAACGAGTGCGGTCAGCCACCCCATCCTACTGCTGCTTTGCGTGCCCGTGTTCATGTTCGCACCATGGTACCGACCCGCGGGGGCTCCGTGCGGGAGTTCCACCAGTATCTAGAGCGCCGTTCAGCCGCAGCGACGCAAAGGGGCAGCCGCTCGAGTGCTAGACGCCTTTCGTGGCCGGGTGCCAGATGAACTTGTGAAGCTGCAAACCCAGGCGCACCGGCAGGGCATCGGACAGGATCCACTCCGCCAGCAGGCGCGGATCCAGACCCGGCCATTTCCCCTCGGGGTCTGCGAACACGGGCG
>JAIMBE010000203.1 GCA_023511565.1 Bacillota bacterium | reverse complement strand
CACGCACCGGATTCACTTCGGTGACGATGACATCGGCCCCCATGCCCTTCGCCCGCAGCGCCACACCCCGGCCACACCAGCCGTAGCCCGCCACCACCACGCGGAGCCCGGCCAGCAGCAGATTCGTGGCGCGGAGGATGCCGTCCAAGGTGGACTGGCCGGTTCCGTAGCGGTTGTCGAACAGGTGTTTGGTGAGCGCGTCGTTGACGGCGATGATCGGGTAGCGCAGCGTGCCGTCCGCAGCCATCGCGCGCAGACGGAGGACACCGGTCGTCGTTTCTTCGGTGCCGCCGCGAACGTCGGCGACCCGGTCGGTGCGCTTCGTGAGCAGTGTCGTCACCAGATCGGCGCCGTCGTCCATGGTGATCTGCGGGCGCGCATCGAGTGTGGCGTTGATGTGGGCGTAGTAGGTGGCGTGGTCCTCCCCTTTGATGGCGTAGGTGGGGATGCCGTAGTCCTTGACCAGGCAGGCGGCCACTTCATCCTGCGTGGAAAGCGGATTCGAAGCGCAAAGCAAAACCTCCGCGCCGCCGTCGCGCAAGGTGATGGCCAGATTGGCGGTTTCGCTGGTGACGTGGAGGCAGGCGGCGATCCGCAGGCCGCGCAGGGGTTGTTCTTTGATGAATCGCTTGCGAATCAACTGGAGCACGGGCATCTGCTGATTCGCCCATTCGATTTTTCGCTTGCCGCGTTCGGCGAGCGCGAGATCTCTCACATCGCCACGAAGTTTTTCCTGCGCGGTTGTCACACGGGCTCCTTCTCTGCCGGTCTTCGATCCGGTTCAGCTCTGCGCGGCGATTTCTGCGTTCGGCGCCGGAGCGGTTGTCGTCGCCGCCGAGCCACTGCCCAGGCCGGCCGCCGCGCGCAAGGCTTCGGCCTTGTCGGTGCGTTCCCAGGTGAAGCCCGGCTCGGAACGGCCGAAATGGCCGTAGACCGCGGTGGGTCGGTAGACGGGCCGGCGCAGGGCCAGCGCCTCGATGATCCCGCGAGGGGTGAGTGGGAACAGTTCGCGGACGAGCCGGGTGATCTTCTCGTCCGGGATGAGACCGGTGCCGAAGGTATCCACCATGACGGAGACAGGCTCAGCGACGCCAATGGCATAGGCGATCTGCACTTCGGCGCGACGCGCCAGTCCGGCCGCCACCACGTTCTTGGCCACATAGCGCGCCATGTAACAGGCCGAGCGGTCCACCTTGCTGGGGTCTTTGCCGCTCAGCGCGCCGCCGCCGTGCCGGCTGTAGCCACCGTAGGTGTCCACGATGATTTTGCGTCCGGTGAGGCCGGCATCGCCCATCGGCCCGCCAATCACAAAGCGCCCGGTCGGATTGATGTGGAAGCGGGTGCGGCGATCCAGCATGGCTTCCGGGATGACCGCGCGGATGACTTCGTGCTCGACGGCTTCATGCAGTTCGCGGTTGGAAACTTTTTCGTCGTGCTGGGTGGAGACCACAACGCAATCAACGCGCACCGGCCGCCCGTCGCGATATTCCACGGTGACTTGGGATTTGCCATCGGGCCGCAGGAAAAAAAGGCGTCCGGTGCGGCGCACTTCGGCCAGCCGCCGGGTGAGCCGGTGCGCGAGCATGATCGGCATGGGCATCAGCTCTTCGGTTTCATCGCAGGCGAAGCCGAACATCAGGCCCTGGTCGCCGGCGCCGCCGGTGTCCACGCCAAGGGCGATATCCACCGACTGGCGCTTCAAGGAGCTGATCACTGCGCAGGTGTCGGCGTCGAAGCCGTACTTGGCGCGGGTGTAGCCGACATCGCGGATCACGCTGCGAGCCACGTCACTGTACTCCACCTGGGCCGTCGTGGTGATTTCTCCGGCGACCACCACCAGACCGGTGGTGACCAGCGTCTCACAGGCCACACGGCCGTCGGGGTCCTGGGCGAGCACGGCGTCGAGAACGGCGTCGGAGATTTGATCGGCAATTTTATCGGGATGACCTTCCGTGACCGACTCCGAGGTAAACAAAAAGTTCTTCAGCATAAAGGCGAGGTTAGCTCCTCTGGTCTTTTTCCGAGCCAACGAAGGGCCTGAGTACTCGCGTGCGCACCATCGTGCAGCCAACCGAAACTAACACACGCCCCCGGGGGTGTCAACGCATTGCAGCAGAAGGCGTTATTACGAAGTCGAACGGAGATTGCCAGCGTTTTGTCGGTTGCGGACACGGCAAGGCCCCACGCACTGGCCGGGGCGGGCGGTAGATTGCGACAGGAACTGGGTCAGTGGGTTTGGCCTGGGTACTATGTCCCATGATACCCCTCTATATGCAGCGAGGTGTTGCATGAAAAGTGGCGAGAAAGCTTCGTTTCGCAGTAGTTGGGGGAGAAGGAAGAGTTGGGAACGCCACGCTGCAAGGCTTCGATTGCCAGGGCTATCGGAATACCTAATCCGCAAGGGCAACAGACTGAACCATGGTTCGGTGTTGACCCGCAGTCGGGTCGAAAAATTTCCGGCCAGAATGAGGGCTCAACTCCCCGGCGGAAGGAACTGGTGGCAGGAGGATCTACAGAAAGTGATTCGAAATGTCCCTGTGGAACCTGGCTTCGTTGAAGTTCCGCCCGATTTCCGCATCGTGGACAAGTAATCCCGACCGCGATCCATCCGCTGCGCGTCGGTCCGCTCTCGCGTGCAACCAGCTCTGCGCACCCCGGAATGACCCAAAGGCATCGCCGGCATGAGTTACGCAAGCGCCGTGGCTACGTCTCCGGCTCCGGGGTGGCGGGGGCGACGGCGGCGGGGTTGCGGCGCCAGAGCAGATAGCTGCGGATGAACGGTTCGAGGTCGCCGTCGAGGACGCGGTCGGTGTCGCCGGTCTGGTAGCGGGTGCGGTGGTCTTTCACCATGCGGTAGGGGTGCAAGACGTAGCTGCGGATCTGGCTGCCGAAGCTGATCTCCGGCTTGGCCGCATCGAGCTTGCGCTGCTCTTCGCGCCGTCTTTCGAGTTCGTGCTCGTAGAGCCGAGCACGGAGCACCTTCATGGCCATTTCGCGGTTCTTGTGCTGGCTGCGTTCGTTCTGGCACTGGACAACGATGCCGGTGGGCAGGTGCGTGATGCGCACCGCGGAATCGGTGACGTTGACGTGCTGGCCACCGTGGCCGCCCGCGCGGAACGTGTCAATGCGCAGATCTTCCGGCCGGATCACGATTTCGATGCGATCGTCAATTTCCGGGATCACGAACACCGAAGCAAACGAAGTGTGCCGACGCGCGGCCTGGTCGAACG
>JAIMBE010000202.1 GCA_023511565.1 Bacillota bacterium | reverse complement strand
GCGCATTCAGACTGCGCAATTCGTCATCGGCCCAGCGCTGCAGGGCGTGCAGCGTGGCTGGGTCCAGGCGCAACAGAAATGGTTTGCGTTCGGCCAAGCCTCCCTCACCGATAGGCTGCTCGCGCGGTTAGAGCCAGCGCAGCAGCAGACGCATCAGCAGCAGCAGCAACCACAACAGCATCCAGAACAGCCAATGCATGATGCACCTTACTGATAGAGTGTGCCGGTGTTGACGACCGGTTGCGCATCGCGGTCACTGCAGAGCACGACGAGCAGATTGCTCACCATGGCCGCTTTGCGTTCTTCGTCGAGTTGGATGATTGCTTTGCGGGAGAGTTGCTCCAGGGCCATCTCCACCATGCCCACGGCACCCTCGACGATCTTCTGGCGCGCTGCAATAATCGCCGCCGCCTGCTGGCGCCGCAACATCGCGTTGGCAATTTCCGGCGCATAGGCCAGATGGCTGATCCGGGCTTCCAGCACTTCCACGCCGGCCTTGGCCAGCCGTTCCTGCACCTCGCGCTTGAGCTGTTCGGCAATTTCAGTGGTGTTGCCGCGGAGCGAGATTTGGTGTTCTTCGTGCGCGTCGTAGGGATAGGAAGAGGCCATGTTTCGCAGGGCGGCTTCGCTCTGCACGTGAACAAAGTTTTCGTAGTCGTCCACATGGAAGATGGCCTCGGCGGTATCCACGACCTGCCAGACCACCACCGCGGCGATTTCGATCGGATTGCCGTCGCGGTCGTTCACCTTTAGTTTGCTGGATTCGAAGTTGCGCACGCGCAGCGAGACGTGTTTTTTCGTGCAGAGCGGATTCATCCAGCGGAAGCCGTGCACTTTGATCGTGCCCAGGTATTTGCCAAACAGCAGGACCACTTTGGCTTCGTTCGGGTTCACTACGATGAAGCCGCCCAGACAGGCACCCAGGATGACGAGTACCACCACCAGTGCGAGCGTCAGCCACAGGTGAGCGGCCCGGGCCGCTGCAATCGTGCCCCAGAGGACCAGAACGATGGCGACAATCAACAGGGCCAGCAGGAGCCAGCCGTTGCTGCCGCGGATCACATTTTCGCGAATCATGCAGCACCTCCCGTGAGCAATCATAATGATATCATTTTGATTTCTCCTGTCAAGAGGGGACAGACCCGGGACACGCTCGCGCCGCCCCAGCGGGCCCGGTCGGGAAGGCTCTTGACAGCGCGGCTGCGTAGCCTGATATTCGCCCTGCCGGGCCGCTCTCGCTGGAAGGCTCTCTGGCTCCTGTTCACGCGATCGGCCGGCGGTGGTGGACCGTGAAGAAAAAGGTCAAGAAGGCTGCGAAGCCCGCGACTCCCAAGAAACCGGTGTAGGCGCGGTCGAGTCGGCGTTTCAGGAAAGCCCCGGCGGACGGTGGCCGGGGCTTTCGCATTTTTCAAGCTGGGACGGGGCACGAGCGAGAGAGCCGGAAGGGCCCGGCGAACGGGTCGCGTGAAGTTGCCCAAGAAGTGCTCTCAATTCCCGAAGTACACGCCGCGGTGACGTGCACACGAAGGAGCGGCGTGAAGCCGAACCCAGGGGTGGGGGAATGGTGTGGGGCGTGGCACCAGGGCGTACATGGTCGTCCAAAGCCCCGCAGCCCCTTTCCCGCCTGGAAGTGAAAGGATGAAGCGGAAAGGTTCAAGTCGTTGCCGATGCGGGAGGCATCAGGGCGACCCTTTGTGGGTGGAGGCGAACGCCAGAGTGAGCAGGGTGTTCTGTTCGAGCTCGTGGGCCCGGGTCGAACCGGTGGCCGGACTGGCGCTGGGCGATCGTTTGACCGAGCGCACCGGGCGGCCACCGGCCAGCCGCTCCAGTTCGGGCACGACGTAGAACAGCGCCCCCATGTTGGCAGGCTCTTCTTGCACCCAGAGGATTTCGCGGGCGTTGCGGTGGCGCTCGAGGATGGCTTCGACTTCGCGGTCGGGGAAGGGGTAGAGCTGCTCAATGGCGATGATGGCCGTGGAGCGCTCGCGGCGGCGTCGGCGTTCGCGGCGCAGCTCGTGGAGGATTTTTCCGGTGGCAAACAGCAGCCGCTCCGGTGCGGAAATTTCCGGGTCCGGGAGTACAGGGAGGAAGCGCTTGCGAGAAAACTCTTCCAGGGACGAGCAGGCGTCCGGATGGCGGAGCATGCTTTTCGGGGTGAAGACGACCAACGGTTTGCGCCATTTGCGCAGGGCCTGGCGGCGGAGCAGGTGGAAGTACTGAGCAGCGGTGGAAGGTTGAGCGAGCTGGAGATTATCGCGGGCCGCGAGTTGCAGGAAGCGCTCGATGCGGGCGCTGGAGTGTTCCGGGCCCTGGCCTTCATAGCCGTGCGGGAGCAACAAGACCAGCCCGGAGAGCAATCCCCATTTGTCTTCGCCCGCGGCAATGAACTGGTCAATGATCGCCTGGGCGTTGTTGGCGAAGTCGCCGAATTGGGCTTCCCAGCAGACCAGGGCTTCGGGGAAATCGCGGCTGTAGCCGTACTCATAGCCGAGCACGGCGGCTTCGGACAGCGTCGAGTTGTAGATTTCAAAGCGAGCCGCATTTCGGTCCAGGTGAGCGAGGGGAATGTACGGGGCTTCGGTTTCGGTGTCGTAGAGCACGGCGTGGCGCTGATTGAATGTGCCGCGGCGGCTGTCCTGCCCGGAGAGGCGGACAGGGATCCCCTCGAGCAACAGGGAGCCAAAGGCGAGGGCTTCGGCCATGCCGAAGTCTACCGGTTTTTCACCACGGCCCATGCGGGCGCGTTCTTCAAGCAGGCGTTTGACCTTTGGATGGAGGTGGAATCCAGGCGGAGGGGTGGTGATTGCTTCCGCGAGGGCACGGAGTTTTCGCGCGGGCACGCCGGTGTCCACTTCATAGTCGGGACGGTAGCGTCCCCCGCGAAAAGGGTGCCAGTAGGGAGGAAAGTCGCGCAGGGTGGGCTTTTTTTCCAGGCGGGTGGCCTGCCGATGCGCGGCTTCCAGTTCGGCACGAAACGCTTTTTCGGCGCGATCGGTTTCCGCCCCGATGGCTCGGGCGTAGGACTGGTAGAGCGGTGGGCGGGCCTCGATTTTGCGATAGCGGACCGGCTGGGTGATGGTGGGATCGTCAACTTCGCTGTGGCCGTGGCGGCGGAAGCCGATCAGGTCAACGACGACATGGCTGGCGAAGGCGTAGCGATATTCAGCGGCCAGGCGGCCGGCTCGGACAACGGCTTCGGGGTCTTCGGCATTGACGTGGAAGATGGGGATGGGAAGGCGTTTGGCCGCGTCGGCAGCGAAGCGGGAGCTGTGCAGCTCTTCGGGATTGGTGGTGAAGCCGATCAGGTTGTTGACGATGATGTGCACCGC
>JAIMBE010000201.1 GCA_023511565.1 Bacillota bacterium | reverse complement strand
GCCCCAGATATTGCCGGGCACTTCCAGTTCGGCGCCGATCTGAAACAGCTCGCGCACCGTCCGCGGTCTCTGGATGAAAATCACGCGAGCCCGAACGCGGCGCGGCTCTTCCCCTTGCTGCGGACTGGGGATCTCAAACGTGACCCAGCGATTCTTCAACACATAGTGTTTCGACTGGTACCGGCAACCGTGGCTGTTGATGACCAGTGTCGACGTGCGCTCTTTGAACGGCTGGCCGAGCGCGTCGGTGCCGATCACCGTCAACGGCACGGCCTGGACGATGCGGGTACTGCGGCGTTTCTGCTGACTGGATTCGACCGAAGCGGCGTGCTCACCCACGCCTGTCCCCCCTCTTGGCTGCACATCCTAGCACTCAACCGGGGACAAAATCGAGCCGAAACGTGCAGCACTGTGGAATCCGACCCGGGTACGCTGTGTCTATATCCTGTTTGGGCTGTGGATGCAAGTGGTGACCATCCTGGCCGGCTCAGAGCTCACGGCGGCCCTCGATGGCCTTCAGCAGGGTAACCTCGTCGGCATATTCCAGCTCCGAACCGACCGGGATGCCCACGCCAATCCGCGTCACGCGGATGCCGAGCGGCTTGATCAGTTTGGACAGATAGACTGCAGTGGCCTCCCCTTCGGCCGTCGGGTTCGTGGCGATGATGATCTCTTCGACCTCGCCGTTCTTCAGCCGCTCGATGAGCGGCTTGATCGAGAGCTGCTCCGGGCCGGTGCCTTGCAGCGGCGAAATCGCTCCGCCGAGCACGTGATAGAGGCCGTTGTACTGCCGGGTTTTCTCGATCGGCAGGATGTTGTGGGCTTCTTCGACCACGCAGATCTGCTTGCGGTTCCGAGCCGGGCTGGCGCAGTACAGGCAGGGGTCGGCGTCGGTGATGTTGCCGCAGACTGAGCACGGACGCAGGTTTTCCTTTGCGTTGCGAATGGCTTCGGCCAGCGCCAGCGCCTGTTCACGGTCCGCGCGCAGCAGATGGAAGGCGAGTCGCTGCGCCGTCTTCTGCCCGATGCCCGGCAGGCGTTTGAGTTCGTCAATCAGGCGTGCGATGGGTGCGGCAAAGTCTGGCATGGTGGAACTGCGCCGGGCACAGAGCGGGAAGGCGGCTCAGCCGGCGCGTGCGACTCAGAACAGTCCCGGGATACGCAGCCCGCTCAGTCCGGGCAGGCCGCCGGCTAGTGTGCGCATCTGATTGGCCAGCTCTTCGTCCACGCGGCGGCTGGCCTCGTTCACGGCTGCCCGCACCAGGTCCTGCAGCATTTCGACGTCTTTTTCGGCAAAGACGTCCGGTTCGATACGTACCTCCAGCACCTGCTTCTGCCCGTTCATGCGTACGGTGACCATGCCGCCGCCCGCCGAGGCTTCCACCTGCAGCGAATCGATCTGCCGTTGCATGTTCTCCTGAATCTGCCGGAAGCTGGTCAGAAGTTGCTGCAGGGCTCGGACTTCCATGACCTATTCTTCCTCTTCGTCTTTGCCGCGGGCCGGGCTCGGTGGGCCGGGCCGAACTTCGGCGATGCGTCCACCGAATCGCTCGAGCATGGCCTGCACGATGGGATCCTCCTCGAAGCGCGCCCGCAATTGGGCTGCCGTCAGGCTGGTTTCCCCGCCCGAGCGGGCCGCCGGCGCCGCATCCAGTCTAACACAGACGCGCAACGGTTGTCCGAGTACGCTGCTGGTGATCGTGCGCAATCGTTCCATCGTGTCCCGTGCCTGCAGCATTTCCGCCAGGGCGCGCCGGTCGGTCGGAAAGTAGAGCCGCATCTCGCCGCTGTCCAGTTCCCATCGCGAGACGTGCTCGACCAGCGAAGCCAGAAACCGTTGCTGTTGCATCGCCGCTTTGATCGCCGCCACCTGGGCCTCTTCCAGGCCTGAGAGCACGCCCGCTGCGCGCGTCACCAGGGTCGGTGGCGAAACGGCGACCGGTGTCGGCGTGGAGTTCCGCGGAAGCGGATCGCGCGGCACGTCCGGCATCGGTGGCGCGTCCGTCGCTGCCTCGCGGGCCGCTGCGGTCGCCGCTGCATAGAAGCCCGGTGCCCCCGCGCGCGGTGCCGGTCGGACCGTGGTCGCTGAACCGGCCGCTCCAGCACTTGCGCGCGTCGTTGTCGCCGGCCGCGTCGCGGCGCTCAGCTCCGCCAGCAGCTCTTCCAGCGGAGCCAGCCGCGCCGCATTCACCATGCGCAACAGACCGAGCTCGAGATGCAACTGCGGATCCGGCTTACGCCGCAGGTCGTCGTCGGTCATCAGCAGAATCTGAAACAGCCGGGTCAGATCCTCTTCGGAAAATTTCGACGCCGCAGCGGCCAGTGCCGGTCGCTCTTCGGCCGGCGCGGCGATGAGTTCGGAATCGGCGCCCGCCACCCGGGCCACCAACAGGTTGCGGATGTGGCGGATCGCTTCGCGACAGAAATGTTGCAGGTTCTGGCCTTCGCGGATCAGCCGGTGCACCAGCGCCAAGGCGCGCTGCGCGGATTGGGCCGCTACGGCCTCGACCAGTTCGTGCAGAACTTCTTCGCTCACCACGCCGAGCAGCTCGCGCACCTGGCGGTCGCGGATTTCTGTACCACAGTAGGCCGCGGCCTGCTCGAGCAGCGAGAGGGCATCGCGCAGGCTGCCCTGGGCCGCACGGGCGATCACGGCGCGCGCAGTGGGTTCTAGCTGCAGCGATTCCTGCTGCGCAATCCGGGCCAGTTCGGCGTCAATTTCCGCGAACGCGAGCGGCCGGAAGTGGAACTGTTGCGCGCGCGAGCGGATGGTGTCCGCCAGGTCTTCTGGCTGTGTCGTGGCCAGGATAAAGACCACGCCCGGTGGCGGCTCCTCGAGTGTTTTCAGCAGTGCGTTCGACGCTTCTTCGGTGAGCTGGTGGGCTTCGTCGAGAATGACGATTTTGGAGCGGCCGCGGGCCGGTGCGTAGCGCACCAGTTCGCGCAGCTCGCGGATCTGGTCGATGCCGCGATTCGATGCCGCGTCAATTTCCAGCACGTCGAGCGAACTGCCGGCGGTGATTTCGCGGCAGGCGTCACATTGATTGCACGGCTCAGGCGTTGGCCCCTGCACGCAGTTGAGCGCTTTCGCCAAAATACGCGCCGTCGTGGTTTTGCCCACCCCGCGCACACCCGAAAAAATGTAGGCGTGGGCCACGCGACCACTGCGGATGGCATTGACGAGGGTTTCCGTGACGTGAGCCTGGCCGACCACGCCCCGGAAACTTTGCGGACGCCACTTCCGCGCTAGCACTTGGTAGCTCATCGCGGGCCTTCGAGCGGATGCGTCGACGGGAGGAACTTCGGGTTCTCCGCGGCGCCCGAAGCGATCCCGCTACCGTTGCTCCCTTCCGGGCCTGGCGGGG
>JAIMBE010000200.1 GCA_023511565.1 Bacillota bacterium | reverse complement strand
GTTCAACGGAATGTTCTTCGACACGCGCAAGTACGACTTCAGCAAGGTCGGGCGGCTGAAATTCAACATCAAGCTGGGGCTGGAGACGCCGCTTGAGAAGCGCACGCTGGACCTTTCCGACTTTGTCGCGGCCATCCGGTATCTGTTCAAGTTGCGCAAGAACATTGGCACGGTGGACGACATCGACCACCTGGGGAATCGGCGTGTGCGCGCGGTGGGCGAGTTGCTGGAGAACCAGTTCCGCATCGGGCTGGTGCGGATGGAGCGGGCCATCAAAGAGAAGATGTCGGTTTTTCAGGAGATGTCCACCGCGATGCCGCACGACCTGGTGAACGCAAAGCCGGTGATGGCGGCGATCCGCGAATTTTTCGGCAGCTCGCAGCTGAGCCAGTTCATGGACCAGACGAATCCGCTGAGCGAGATCACCCACAAGCGGCGGCTTTCGGCACTGGGACCCGGTGGACTTTCGCGCGAACGCGCAGGGTTCGAGGTCCGTGACGTTCACCCGACGCACTATGGCCGCATCTGCCCGATCGAGACGCCGGAAGGGCCGAACATCGGTCTGATCAGTTCGCTTTCCTGCTACGCGCGGATCAACGAGTACGGCTTCATCGAATCGCCCTACCGGAAGGTGAAGAATGGTCGGATTGTCGACTACGTGCAGGTGTTGAATGCGGGCGACAGCGAATTCCGCGCCGGCGACATCGTGGAGAAGGAAAAAGTGGACGCGCTGAATCGCGAGCTGCGCCGCAAGGTGACCTATCAGCCCTACTGCTTCTACCTGTCGGCCTGGGATGAAGACCGCTACGTCATCGCGCAGGCCAACGTTCCCGTGGATGAGCGCGGACGGATCGCCACCGAGCTGGTGAACTGCCGCCAGGCCGGCAACTTTGTGCTGAAGCACCGGGACGAGGTGGACTACGTGGACGTCTCGCCGAAACAGCTGGTTTCGGTGGCGGCCAGCCTGATTCCCTTCTTGGAAAACGACGACGCCAACCGGGCCCTGATGGGATCGAACATGCAGCGCCAAGCCGTGCCACTGATCCGTGGCGAAGCGCCCTTGGTGGGCACGGGTATGGAGCGCGTCACAGCACGGGATTCTGGCGCCGTGGTGCTGTGCAAGCGGGATGGCGTGGTCGATCATGTGGATTCCGAGCGCATCATCGTGCGCGTGGAGTCCGACCATTCCGGCGTGCTCAGCCGGGAGGTGGGTTCGGACATCTACACGCTGACGAAGTTCCGTCGTTCGAACCAGAACACCTGTGTGAACCAGAAGCCGCTGGTGCGCGTCGGCGACCGCGTGCGGCAGGGTCAGGTGCTGGCCGATGGGCCCTGCACCGACCAGGGCGAACTGGCCCTGGGGCGCAATATTCTGGTGGCCTTTCTGCCTTGGCGCGGCTACAACTTCGAGGACGCCATCCTGGTCAGCGAGAAACTGGTCAAAGACGACTACTACACTTCGATCCACATCGAGGAATTCGAGATCGAGGCACGGGACACCAAGCTCGGCCCGGAAGAAATCACGCGGGATATTCCGAACATCAGTGAGAGTTTCCTGCGGAACCTGGACGAAAGTGGTGTGATCCGCATCGGCGCGACCGTGCGGCCGGGCGATATTCTGGTCGGCAAGGTGACGCCCAAGGGCGAGACGACACTCACGCCCGAAGAAAAGCTGCTGCGAGCCATCTTCGGCGAGAAGGCCGGCGATGTGCGCGACGCCTCGCTCTACTGCCCGCCCGGGATCGAAGGCACGGTGGTGGACGTGAAAATCTTCGCCCGCAAGGGTGTGGAAAAGGACGAACGGCACAAAGCCATCGAGGCTGCGCAGGTGGCCCGGTTGGAGAAAAACCTGGCGGACGAAATCCGCATTCTGACCGATGAGCGGCTGAAGCGGCTGACGGATCTGCTCGGCGGCAAGCGGCTGGTGGCGGACCTCCACGATGAGAAGACCAATAAGCGGTTGCTGACCAGGGACACGGTTCTGACACGCGAGCTGATCGAGAAGATCTCCACGCGGAACCTGAAGCGACTGCGGCTTGAGGAAAAAGATCCGCTGCTGATCGAGAAGATTGACGAAATCGAGGAGATGACCTCGCGGCAGATTGACGTGCTGCGGAAGATCACCGACGAACGCATCGCCAAGCTGCAGAAGGGCGATGAGCTGCCACCGGGCGTGATCAAAATGGTGAAAGTCTACATTGCCATGAAGCGGAAGCTTTCGGTGGGCGACAAGATGGCCGGCCGGCATGGCAACAAGGGGGTGATCGCCAAGATCGTCCCCGTCGAGGACATGCCCTACCTGCCCGATGGCACGCCAGTGGACATTGTGCTGAATCCGCTGGGTGTACCGTCCCGCATGAACGTCGGACAGATTCTGGAGACCCATCTCGGTTGGGCAGCCCGCGAACTGGGACGGCGACTGGCTGAACTCCTCGACGAAAAGCCGCGCGCGGAGGTGGTGCGGAAGTGGTTCCGCGATGTGTTCGGCCGGACGTCGGTGTGGAAATCGATTGCCGAACTGGAGGACGACGAGCTGCTCGCCTTGGCCGAAAGCTATCGCGAGGGGATCCCGATCGCCACGCCGGTCTTTGACGGCGCGCGCGAAGTCGAAATCCGCCAGTTGCTGAGTGCGGCCGGACTGCCGGAATCGGGAAAGATCACGCTGTACGACGGCATGACGGGCGAGCCGTTCGCCGAGCAAGTGACCGTCGGCTACATCTACATGATGAAGCTCTCGCACTTGGTGGACGACAAGATTCATGCGCGCTCGATCGGTCCGTACTCGCTGATTACCCAGCAGCCGCTGGGGGGCAAGGCGCAGTTCGGTGGTCAGCGCTTCGGAGAGATGGAGGTCTGGGCGCTGGAAGCCTACGGGGCCGCCTACATTCTGCAGGAACTGCTGACCGCGAAGTCGGATGACGTCTATGGCCGTGCCAAAATTTACGAGGCAATCGTGAAAGGGGAACCCGGAATCGAGCCGGGTGTGCCCGAATCGTTCAACGTGCTGGTGCGCGAGCTGCAGTCCCTGTGCCTGGATGTGGAGTTGATGAAACGCCAGAAGCCACAGGTCGAAAAGGCCGCGGATTAGTTTTGTACTGCGGCGGTCGTCGCAGTGCGGGAAGCAAACGCTTCTGCAGTGTGGTCCCGAGCTGCCGGGGAAGGCCCTGCGGGCCAACCCGTCGGGACAGGAGGAGCCAACCTTGTACCGGAGCAGCCCTTACGACCGAGCGAGCCAGATTGCGGATTTTGATTCGATCCGCATCAGCCTGGCCAGCCCGGAGAAGATTCGTTCGTGGTCGCACGGCGAAGTGACCAAGCCGGAGACGATCAACTACCGCACCTTCAAGCCGGAACGGGACGGCCTGTTCTGCGCCAA
>JAIMBE010000199.1 GCA_023511565.1 Bacillota bacterium | reverse complement strand
CTGACTTTGGCCGATGTCGTGCGACAGTTTGTAGCATTCCACGAGCCGGCGGGAGCCTGAGCGCGCGGAGGAAGCGATGTCGGGCACGTTTCCTGCAGTGCGGGAGCAGTGGCGATTGCGTCCACGGCAGGGTGCCAAACGCGACCTGCTCTCATTGCACGATCTCACCGTCGAGGAAATGGAACATCTCCTCCGCCTGGCCGCTGAGGTCAAAGCCAATCCGGGCGCATTCCGCCACGCGCTGCAGGGGCGATCGCTGGCCCTGGTGTTTGAGAAGCCTTCGCTGCGCACGCGCGTCACGTTCGAAGTGGGCATGGCCCAACTGGGTGGCCACGCCGTTTATCTGGCACCGGCCGATGTCGGTCTGGGCCGGCGCGAGTCGGTGCGCGACGTCGCGCGCAATCTGGGCCGCTGGGTCCAGGGAATCGTGGTGCGTACCTTCGGTCAGAAGATTCTGGAAGAGATGGCCGCTGCAGCACCGGTTCCGGTCATCAACGCTCTGACCGATCTGCTGCATCCCTGCCAGGCGCTCGCCGATCTGCTCACGCTGCAGCAGCACCGGGGACGACTGCAGGGGTTGCGGTTGGCCTACGTCGGGGATGGCAACAACGTCGCCCATTCCCTGCTGCATGCCGCGGCCCGAGCGGGAATGCACCTCACCGTGGCGAGTCCGTCGGGCTATGAACCAGACGCGGCGATCCTGGCTCAGGCGCTCGAGGTCGCTCCGACCACCGGTGCCATCCTGCGCGTGATCCACGATCCCACCGAAGCCGTTCGCGATGCGGACGCGGTCTACACCGACGTCTGGACCAGCATGGGACAGGAATCCGAATCCGAGCAGCGCCGCCGGGTGTTCGCTTCCTACCAGGTGAACGCCGATTTGATGAAGCGGGCCAAGCCCGACGCCTTGTTCCTGCACTGTCTGCCGGCCCACCGCGGTGAAGAAGTCACCGACGAGGTCCTCGATGGGCCTCATTCGGTCGTGCTCGATCAAGCCGAAAACCGGCTCTATGTCGCCAAAGCCGTTCTGCTGGCCTTGCTCGATGAGGTGACCGCATGAAGCCAATTGCCGTCCTCGCCATCGGCGGTAATTCGCTAGAGCAGCCCGGCCGTCCGGCCAGTTTTGCGGAACAGCAGCGGATCGCGCGGCTGGCCTGTGAGGGGATTGTGGACGTGTTGCGCGCCGGCTACCGCGTCGTGGTGACCCACGGCAACGGACCCCAGGTCGGCCAGGCCCTGCTGCGGAGCGAGCTGGCCGCTTCTGCAGTGCCGCCCATTCCCCTGGATGCCTGCGGTGCGGAAACCCAAGGCCTGATTGGCTACCTGCTCCAGCAGGAGCTGACAAATGTGTTGCGCGAACGCGGCCTGTGGCAGTCGGCCGTCAGTCTGGTCACGCAGGTCGTGGTGGACGCCAACGACCCTGCCTTTTTGCAGCCATCGAAACCTGTGGGGCCGTTTTACTCCTTGCAGGAGGCCGAACGGCGCCAGCGGGAGCTCGCCTGGGTGATGGTCGAGGACGCTGGCCGCGGCTGGCGCCGGGTCGTACCTTCGCCCCAGCCGATCGAATTGGTGGAGATCGGTGCCGTGCGGACCTGCCTGCGTGCGGGTCATATCGTGATTGCCGGTGGCGGGGGAGGAATCCCCGTCGTGCGGCGGCAGAACCGGTTGCAGGGCGTCGAGGCCGTGGTGGACAAGGATCGCACCTCCGGCCTACTCGCGCGACAACTGCACGCGGAACTGCTCCTGTTTTCCACCGCGGTGGACCGCGTCGCACTCCACTTCGGCCGGCCCGAGCAGCGCTTCCTGGACCGGTTGACCTGGGAAGAAGCCCGGCAGTACCTGCAGCAAGGGCACTTCCCGCCCGGCAGCATGGGCCCGAAAATTGAGGCGGCGTTGGAATTTCTCGCCGCCGGTGGCCAACGCGTGCTGATTACCTCGCCGGAAAACATCATCCGCGCTGTCCGCGGCCAGGCGGGCACCGAAATCCTCCAGCCACTTCGTGCGGCGCAACCGCGCTGGTCGGCTGCTTGACGCGGGGGACGACGATGCGCTTTGCGACTCGGGTGTGTGAAGGCCCCCACAGTGTGCGGTGGACACGCTTTCGCGATTCGTTCCCCAGAAAAACGGTGTGCCCACCTGCTGCGGCACCGCACCGATCACCGGCACCCCGATGCCGAACTGGCCTCTGGCGTGCTGTGTGCTTTTCCGGGCAGGGGGCTACGGAGCGCCTCCAGCCCGTTTGCAAAGGAGAATGTCGCCATGATTGCCGCGCGTTTGGTCCGCATGATCGAAGCCAATTCCGAGGCACTGGCGAGCAGCCTCATGCAGAAGTTGAAAACCCACCGCGACCTGCCGGATTTGAATAAGGTTCCAGCCGAGGAGTTGTGCCAACGCGTCTTCGAAGTCTACCGGCACTTGAGCGATTGGATCACCTCGCGTTCGGTGGCGGAGATTGAGCGGCGCTACCGGGCCATCGGGGCGCGCCGGGCAATGCAAGGCGTTCCGCTCAGCCAGCTGGTCTACGCCATCCTTCTCGTCAAGGAACATCTGTGGGAATTCTTGGAGCAGGAAGGACTCGTAGACCGCCACGTGGAGCTGTTCCAGGAGATGGAGCTGCTGCATCTGGTGAACCGGTTCTTCGACCGGGCCGTGTTTTATGCCGCCCTCGGCTATGAACAGGCGCACGCGGCACAGGTCGCCTAGGGCCGCCCGACGACACCGGAAGCAGGGTTCCCCTTCGTGCCGCGCCACGGAGAACGAAACATGGAAACCGAACTGTCTTCAAATCTCACCGTTTTTTTCCGTGGTCGATTTGTCCCTCTCCAGGAGGCCAAGGTCGGACTGCTCACCCACGCCTTGCACTACGGCACCGGGGTGTTCGAGGGGATTCGCGGCTATTGGTCCGAGGAGGAGGGAGAGTTGTTTCTGTTTCGTGCGCGGGAGCACTTCGAGCGGTGGAAGCAGAATGGGCGCCTGCTGAGAATGGACATCCCGCACACCCCGGACGAGCTGTGCGAACTCGTGTGCGAGCTGATCGTGCGCAATCAGTTCCGCTGCGATCTCTACATCCGCCCGCTAATGTTCAAATCCCGTGAAGGCATCGGCGTGCATCTGGGGCCGGAAACGGATTTTGCCCTCGTCGCACTGCCATTCGGGAAATACATTGACAGCAGCCAGGGACTGCGCGTCTGCGTCTCCTCCTGGCGCCGCGTGCCCGATAATTCCATCCCGGCGCGCGGTAAACTCTGCGGTGCCTATGTGAACAGTGCGCTGGCCGGGGACGAAGCGCGCAGCAATGGCTTCGACGAAGCCATCGTGCTCACCGAAGACGGCCACGTCGCCGAAGGCTCCGCCGCAAACATCTTCTTGGTCCGCAACGGCCAGTTGATCACTCCGCCCGTCACAGACGAC
>JAIMBE010000019.1 GCA_023511565.1 Bacillota bacterium | reverse complement strand
GATGTGGACTTCATCGTTGTGGACAACGAGCGTGAAGCCCTGGCGCTGGAAAACCAGCTCATCAAACAGCACCGGCCGAAGTTCAACGTGCTGCTGCGGGATGACAAGACGTATCCCTACATCCGCATGACTGTGTCGGAAACCTATCCGCGCGTCTATGTGACCCGGCGACTGAAAAAAGACGGCTCGCTCTACTTCGGCCCCTATTTTCCCCACAGCCTGGCGCACCGCATCGTGCATTTCATCCACCGCTGGTTCAAAGTCCCCTCCTGCACGGTGGACCTGACGCGGCCGCATCCGCGGCCGTGTCTGCAGTATTTCATCCAGCGTTGTTGGGGCCCGTGCGTGCCCGGGCTGGTGTCGAAGGCAACCTACGCGGAAGCGGTACACGACGTGCGGATGTTTCTGGAGGGCCGACGCCAGGAACTGCGCGCCCGGCTGCTGGCCCGGATCGAACAAGCGGCCAGTGAACAGCGGTTTGAGCAGGCGGCGGCGCTGCGCGACCTGCTGCGCACACTCGAGGAGATCGAAGAGCGTCAGAAGATTGCCGCTGCCGAAGGGGCCGACACCGACGTTCTCGCCTGGTACGCCGAGCCGCCGCGGGTCGCCGCGAATCTGTTCCATATCCGCAGCGGACGCGTTGTGGATCGCCGCGATTTCTACTGGGAAGATCTGGAAGAATTCGATCCTTCGGAATTCCTCTCTTCCCTGCTGAAACAGTTGTATCTGGAAGCCAACTACCTGCCGCGGTACATCCACGTGCCGGTCGAGTGTGAAGACCGCGCACTGCTGGAGGAGATGTTCAGCGAACGCGCCGGGCGACGCGTGGAGATTCTGGTGCCCCAGCGGGGCACCAAGCGGGCGTTTGTCGAGCTGGTCGAACGCAACGCCCGGCACTGCTTCGAGCAGCGGTTCCGTGTCCGCAAGCCTTCGACCGAAGCGATCCTCGAGGCACTGGAATCCGCGCTGAACCTGCCGGCGCCGCCCCGGCGGATCGAATGCTTCGATGTCTCGCACATCCAGGGGGCCGACACGGTGGCGTCGATGGTCGTGTGGGAAAACGGACGGATGAAAAAGTCGGACTACCGCAAATTCATCCTGCGGGGGACGGCTCCCACCGCCCCGTTGGCGGAAGCAGGGAACCCAGCCCCTCTGCCCGTGCTGCGCGACGATTTCGCCAGCTTGCGCGAAGCGGTCGAACGGCGCTACCGTCGCCTGCTGGCCGAAAAGAAACCGCTGCCGGACCTGATACTCATCGACGGCGGTATCGGCCAGTTGCACGCTGCGGCCCAGGCACTTGAAACGCTGGAGATCATCAACCAGCCGCTGGCCAGCATCGCCAAGAAGGAAGAAATTCTCTACGTGCTGGGGCAGGAAGATGAGCCGATCCGGCTGGAGCGGCATTCACCGCTGTTGCACCTGATCCAGCAGATCCGGGATGAGGCGCACCGCTTCGCCGTCCGCTTCCACCGACAACGCCGCGGCCGCCGGCAGGTGCGCAGCGAACTGCTCGAGCTGCCCGGAATCGGCCCGGCCACTGCACGAAAACTGTTGCGCCGGTTCGGGAGTGTGGCGCGCATCCGCCAGGCCAGTTTCGAAGAGCTGACCCGGGTCCTCTCGGCGCGGCAGGCGCACACCCTTCTGGAACACCTGCACCAGACTCCGACAGGGCCCCGCCTGGCGTCCAGCAAACCGTAGGGGAGCAGCCGCGGAATGGCTTGAATCGAGGCGGCGCGTGTGTTAGCGTGCCTTCAGGAGGTCACCATGAGCGAGAACACGGGGGCGAAAATCAGCTATTTCCTGGTGGGGCTCGGCATTGGCGCTCTGCTGGGCATTCTGTTTGCGCCGAAGTCGGGAGAAGAGACCCGGGAATATCTGGCCAAGAAAGCCGAGGAAGGAAAGGAATACGCCCAGCGGAAGGCGCGCGAGCTGCGCGAACGCGCCGAGGAAGTGCTCGAACGGGGCAAGGAAGCCGTGTCGCGGCAACGGCAGCAAGTCAGCGCCGCGATCGAAGCCGGCCGCGAGGCGTACGAGAAAGCCAAAGCGCAATAGTCGAGGGGTGTAGATGGAAACGTGGCTGCAGACATTTGTCATTGTGGCGGCAGCAGCAATCATCCTGCAGATGGGGATTCTGATCGCTCTGTACCTGCAGTTCCGGCAGATGAATGAGCGCATCGCCCGTACGACGGCAGAGTTGCAGGCGCGGATTCTGCCCGTGCTTTCGCGACTGCAGACTCTGATGGAAGACGTGCAGCCGCGCCTGTCCAGCGCGGCGGCCGATGTGGCGGAAATCACGCATCTGGCGCGCGCACAGGCGGTGAAGGTGGATCGTCTGTTTACCGAAGCGGTCGACCGGCTGCGCCTGCAGATTGTCCGCGCCGACCAGTTGATTACCGGCGCGCTCGAAACGGTGGAGAGCGCCGGAAAGGAAGTTCGACGCTCGATCTCCGGTCCGGCACAGAAACTCGTGGCCCTGTTCAAGGGCATCCAGGCCGGGCTGGACGTGCTACGCGGTATCGAACGCCCGCCGCAGCGCACCGCCGAGCACCAAGAAGAGAGTCTGTTTATCTGAACCCATCGAACCGGGCACCATCCGCAGCACCCGCCCGAAGTCTTTCACGACGCAGTTGCCTGCGCGAAACCAGATCCTGGTCTTTGCCAAGCTGCCCCGGGCCGGGCGCGTAAAAACGCGCCTGGTGGGGACCCTTTCGGCACAGGAAGCTGCGGCGCTGCATCTGGCCTGCCTGCGGGACACGCTGCGCATGGTCGAGACCTTCGGTGGCGCCGAGCCGCGGTTGCTGCTGGCCGCCGACTCCAGAAACGCGCAGCGGTTCGCCCGTCGGCTGGGACTCGGGCAGAACTGGCAGGTGCGCACCCAAGGCCGCGGCACACTGGGGGCACGGCTGGCCCGAGCCTTTCGCAGCGGCTTTCTGGACGGTGCCGAGCGCATCATAGCCGTGGGCAGCGATTCGCCCTGGATGGGAGCCCGGCGGTTGCGCGCGGCGTTCCGCGCTCTGACCGATGCCGATGTGGTTCTGGGGCCGGCCGCAGACGGTGGCTATTATCTGGTCGGCGCGAGCCGCTTCCTGCCGGAGCTGTTCGAGGAGATTCCCTGGGGCAGTGGGCACGTGCTGGCTGCGACGCTGCGCGCGCTGCGCGGCTGCGGCGCAAGCTGGCGGCTGTTGCCGCGCGACTTCGACCTCGACCGACCCGCAGATCTGCGGCGTGCGGAACGGTGGCTGCGCATCCGCCCAAAGTGCTGCCCGGCCCTGCGGGAATGGTTCGCCGAGCGGCGGGGCGCCCGCACCGCCTTGCGCTAACGAATCCAGCCGCCGCCGAGCACGAGATCGTCCTGATAGAACACGGCCGCCTGGCCTGGGGTGATGGCCCGCTGCGGCACGCGGAACCGGATCCGGGCTGTGCCGTTCGACCCGGGCTCGACGGTCGCTTCGGCCGGCTCGTGTTGGTGGCGGATTTTGACCTGTGCCGGAAGCGGACGCGCGGGCCGGGCCAGGACAATCCAGTTGACCCCTTCGACTTCGCAGGTGTCGCGCCGCACCGCGTCGTCATCGCCGACAATCAGCCGGTTGTGGGTGCGATCGATCGCCACCACGTAGAGCGGTGTGCCCGTGGCCACCCCCAGGCCCCGGCGCTGCCCGACCGTGTAGCGGTGCAGCCCCTGGTGTCGTCCCAGGACACGGCCGTCGGTGGTCACAATCTCGCCTTCCTCTCCGGTCAGTGCCCTGCCCTGCGCGTTCAGATAGGTTTCGATAAACGCGACGTAATCGCCCGACGGGACAAAGCAGATTTCCTGGCTTTCCGGCTTGTGTGCCACCGGTAGACGCAGCTGCGCAGCGAGCGCGCGGACTTCGGCCTTGGTCCGGTGGCCGAGCGGGAACAGCGTGGCTGCCATCTGCTCTTGGGTGAGACCCCAGAGAAAGTACGACTGATCCTTTGAGGCGTCCACGGCGCGCAGCAGCTCGTAGCGGTCGCTGGTCGGATTGAAGCGCAACCGCGCGTAATGACCGGTGGCCACCCGCTCGGCACCAATCTGCCGGGCGGTGCGCAGCAACTGATCAAACTTCAGGTGATTGTTGCACAGCGTGCAGGGCACCGGCGTGCGCCCGTCCAGATAGGCGTTCACGAAGGGCTGGACGACCGCCTGCTCGAACGAGTCCTGATAGTTGACGACGTAGTAGGGGATGCCGAGATGCTCGGCGACCCGCCGGGCATCGTAGACATCGTCGAGTGAACAGCAGCGACCGCTGACGGCGCCGGCGGGCACCAGTCGGGGGAAGCGGCGCTGATTCCAGAGCTGCATGGTTAGCCCGATGACCGGTTGGCCGGACTGGTGCAGCAGGGCCGCGACCGTGGAGCTATCCACCCCACCGCTCATGGCCACGACTACGGGTCGAGTGTTCTGTGTGGCCTCGCTCATTCTGTCCTTCCTGCCCGACCCCGGTTTTGAATCCGTCCGGAGGCTCCGCGCCGGTGCGACACGCCCGGTCGGTCTCTTCAGCGCGCGACGGGCTGCTTTTTGTACTGCGGGGAAAGCTGGCGCAGATGCTCGACGACGTCCGGGATGACTTCCAGTGCGTATTCGACCTCGGCTTCCGTGTTTCCGTGGCCCAGGCTAAAGCGCAGGCTAGCGCGAGCTTCTTCGGGCGGCAAGCCGATGGCCGTTAGCACATGGGAAGGCTCGACGGCGCCGGACGAACAGGCTGCGCCGGTCGAGCAGGCCAAGCCCTTCAGGTCGAGGGCAATCACCAGCGCCTCTCCTTCGATGAACGAGAAGGTGATGTTGGTTGTATTCGGCGTGCGGGGCGCGCCGGCACCATTGACGCGCGCATGCGGGATGCGCTCGAGCAGGCCGCGCTCGAGCCGGTCACACAGCGCGGCGAGCCGCACGGCATCTTCGCCCAGGCGCTGGCGGGCCAGTGCCGCCGCCTGGCCCAGGCCGACAATGCCGGCCACATTCTCGGTACCCGGGCGACGGTCGCGCTCGTGGTGCCCTCCATAGAGCAACGGCTTCAGGTGCACGCCCCGACGGACGTAGAGTGCGCCGACTCCCTTCGGGCCATAGAGCTTGTGGGCCGACAGCGAGAGCAGGTCCACACCGAGTGATTCGACATCGAGCGGCAGCTTGCCGGCGGACTGCACGGCATCGGTGTGAAACCAGACGTCGGCCTCCGCAGCGATCCGGGCGATTTCGGCAATGGGCTGCACAGTGCCGAGCTCGTTGTTGGCATGCATGACGGTGATCAGTACGGTTTCCGGCCGGAGCGCGCGGCGGACATCGTCCGGGTCCACCCGGCCATCCCAGCTGACCGGCAGGAACGTCACCGCGACACCCTGCTCCTGCAATGCCTGACAGGAGTTCAGCACGGCGTGGTGTTCGATCTGCGTGGTGATGACGTGCTTGCGCGCGCCACCCGCGGCGTGCACGATGCCAAAAATGGCGAGGTTGTCCGCTTCGGTGCCTCCACTGGTGAAGACGATCTCGGCCGGATGCGCCCCCAGCAGCGCCGCGACGGACTGCCGGGCGCGCTCCACGGCCGCCCGCGCCTGCTGACCGAAGGAGTGGATCGAGCTGGCGTTGCCAAAGGCCTCGCTGAGATAGGGCAGCATGGCCTCTCGCACGGCCGGGTCCACGGGCGTAGTGGCGTTGTGATCGAAGTAGATGCGACGCATCAGGACCACCGCGGTGGCCGGCAGCCACCGCTTCACCAGTTCCCAGCATAGGGTTCACGGGCAGTGGCGTCAAGCCAGTCCGCCGGCGCCGCCATGAGACGCAATCGCTCAGCGGTACAGGTGGGCGACCATCTCTTCGTAGCCGTTATAGGGCAGGGTGGGAATGCGGCGGTCGAGCGTCAGTTCGTGTTCGGTGGCCTGCGACCAGCGCGGGTGGGGCACGCGGGGATTCACGTTGGCGGCAAAGTCGTATTCCTGCGGCACCACGTCATTCCAAAACGTGCGTGGGCGCTTTTCCGTGAACTCGAACACGGTGATGGACTTGATGGATTTGAAGCCGTACTTCCACGGCGCAATCAGCCGCAGGGGAGCCCCGTTCTGATTCGGCAGGAGGTGGCCGTAGCTGCCCACGACCAGCAGGGCCAGCTCGTTGACCGCTTCATCGAGCCGCAGCGCCTCGTAGTAGGGCCAGGGATACCAGCGCATCTCGCGCTGGCCGGGCGCCTCCTGCGGACGGTAGAAGCTGACCATGCGCAGGTATTTTGCCCGGGCTGTGGGCCGGCACCATTCGACAAATTGCCGCAGCGGGAAGCCGACCCAGGGCACTACGATGGACCACGCCTCCACGCAGCGGTGACGGTAGACGCGTTCTTCCAACGGAAAGCGCCGGAGCAGATCATCCACGTCGAAGCGAAACGGTTTTTCGACGTGACCTTTCACCTCCACCTGCCAAGGCCGCGAGCGGAAGCGCGCGGCCAGCTCGTGCACCCGCTCCTTTTCCATGGTGAACTCATAAAAGTTGCTGATACCGGCGGCGATCGACTCGGGCGCAATCGGACGCCCTTCGACCTTTTCAAAGCGGGGATTCCGCGGTGCGTTCAGCGGCGCGTAGGTCGGAGCGGACTGGCGGGCCGCCCGCAGCAGCAGCCCGGGCGCGGCCCATCCGGCACCAACGGCCAGCGCGGCCTGCTGGAGAAAGCGTCGCCGTGCGTGATAGACCTGCTCCGGTGTGACGGAACGTTCCGGCAAGGTCCAAGGCTTGGGGATGCGGATCAGCACAGGGAAGGAATGATAACACAGGCGGTTTGTCGGAGAGGGAAGCCGACCTTGACAAGCTCGCACCTGTCGGCTAGCTTGCGATGCGGCGCGCTCAGACAGCTGCAACGGAGACGCAATTGCCCACACCGGTCATTACCCTGACCACTGACTACGGCCTGCGCGATCCTCTGGTCGGCGTGCTGAAAGGCGTTATCCTGAAAATCAACCCGGAGGTGCGCATCGTAGACCTGACGCACCACGTGCTGCCCTTCGACATCCTGGACGGCGCGCTTGCGATCGGGCAGGCCTACCGGTACTTTCCTCCGCGGACGGTGCATGTCGTTGTGGTGGACCCGGGCGTGGGTTCGCAGCGGCGGCCGATTCTGGTGACCGGCGAGCAGCACTACTTCGTCGCCCCGGACAACGGTGTGCTTTCGACGATCTACGAGCGCGAGGCCACGGTTTCGGTGCGACACATCACCGCCGAACACTACTTTCTGCACCCGGTGAGCAATACCTTCCACGGGCGCGACATCTTCGCACCGGTGGCGGCCTGGCTGACGAAAACCTGGCAGCCACAGAGTTTCGGCGAGGAGATTCACGATTTTGTCCGCTTTGCGCTGCCGCGCGCCCGGCGCAGCGATGGAGCCGTGCGGGGCGTCGTACTCCGGGTGGACAGTTTCGGCAACCTGGTGACCAGCGTGACTGCCGAGGACATCCCGGAGATTCTGCGGCAGGGCCGTCCGTTCCGTCTGCACATCGGCGGCAAGCAAATCACTACGCTGCGCACCATCTACAGTGACGCGCCTGCGGGCGAACCCTTCGCCATTGTCGGCTCGAGTGGGTTTCTGGAGATTTCCATCAACCGGGGCAGTGCGGCCCGCGAACTGGGCGTGTCTCGCGGCACCGAACTCACCATCGAAATCGGTTAGCCCAGCAGACCGTGGAGCGGCTCAGGATGGCGGCCTTCCATCGGGGAGGTCTGCGGCTCCCGCCTCGGTTTTCAGTTGCTGAATTTTTACGCGCGCCACCCGACGACGATCCATCTCCAGTACGGTGAAGCGCAGACCGTTCCAGTCGAAGGTTTCTCCGCCGCGGGGGATGAAGCCCAGCTGGGCGAGCACGAAACCGCCGATGGTTTCATAGGCGGGGTCATCGGGAAGGTCGATTTCGTACTGCGTTTCGAGGTCGCGCAGTTTCGTGGAGCCGTCAAAGATCATGGCCCCATCGGCGAGCCGAGCAGGCTGCTCGGGCACGTCGAATTCATCGTGAATCTCGCCGACGATTTCTTCCAGGATGTCTTCCAGAGTGACCATACCCAGGATGCTGCCGTGCTCGTCCACCACCATCGCCAGTCCCATTCGCCGGGCTCGCATCTCGAGCAGCAGTTCGCTGACCGGCTTGCCCTCCGGCACGATGAGCACCTCGCGCAGGATGCGGCGCAGGCTGAAGAGGGACGGTGGGGCGCCTTCTTCCATGCGGCGCTCGCGGTCCAACAGAACCCAGAAGATGTCTTTGATGTGCACGAAGCCCAGGATGTGGTCGAGCGTGCCCTGATAGACCGGCAGGCGGGAGCGCTGCGTGGTGGCAAAGACGCGCAGGGTTTCCTCCAGGCTGGCTTCGACGGGCAGCACGTGCAGATCCGGACGCGGCACCATGATTTCGCGGACCTGAATCCGACTGAGCTCCAGGGCGCTTTCAATGAACCGTTGTTCGCGATCCTGCACCAGGCCCCGTTCGCGGGCCTGCTCGACCAGCACCAGCAGTTCCTCGGGTGAGTGCACCAACGAGTGGCTGAAGGGATTGGCCACGCCCATCCAGCGCACAATCCGCCGCGAGGCACCATCGAACGCGTCGATCGGCCAGCGGAACACGGTGATGAACCAGTGCAGAGGTCGAGCCACCAACAGGGCCAGCCGCTCCGTCGTTTGCAGGGCCAGGCTTTTCGGCACCAGCTCGCCCAACACCACGTGCAGAAACGTGATCAGTGCAAACGCCAGCACGACCGCCGCCGTATTCGCCACCAGCAGTGCCTGTGGGGAAGGCATCCAAGCGAGGGCGTTCTGGAAGAGCGCAGCGAACGTCGTTTGGCCTACGTAGCCGAGCCCCAGGCTGGCGAAGGTGATGCCCAACTGGACGCCCGAAAGCACGCGATCCAGATCGGCCTGCAGCCACTGCACCACCCGCGCTGCGCTGTGCCCCTCTTCGATCAACTGCCGAACGCGCGAGGTCCGCATGGCCACCAGCGAAAATTCAGCGGCCACGAAAAAGGCGTTCAGCCCCGTCAGCAACAGCACCGCAAACAGGCGCAATCCGATCATGGACTCTTCCGGCCGTCCGGCGCCCAGCGGCGCGGCAGCCCACCCACGGCTGTGCAGCGGTCAGAGCCGCCACACCGCCTCGCGCAGCGGCACTGTTGGGTGGAGCACTCTGCTTCCGACCGAGCAGGCAGCCAGGCCTGCAACCATAACCACCCGACCTGCGCGTCCGGATTGGACAGGATGCCGGAGGTCACCATACTGTCTCTATTCTATCAAGCCGAAAGACCACCGGCAGGGCTTTCCGGTCGGCGGGATCCGACTGCCCGTCCCACCTTGTCTGCGCGGGGCTGTTGCTCTAGACTCGCAGCACCATGCGCACCGCGGCACGATTGGTCCTGTATCTTGCAGGAGTTTTGTTCGGGTTGGCGCTGCTGGCCCTGCTGTCCGCCGGCTGGGTGGTGTACCGGGCGCTGCCGGAGTACGACGGCACCGCATCGCTGCCGCCGCTCAGTGCCGAGGTGGTGGTTGAACGCGACCCGTTCGGCGTGGCGCGTATCCGCGCGGCGTCGTTGCTCGACGCCGTCACCGCCCAAGGCTATCTGCTCGCCCAGGACCGACTCTGGCAGATGGATCTGATCCGTCGAGCCGCCGCCGGTGAGCTTTCTGAAATTTTCGGCGCCGCCACGCTGGAGTCCGATCGTGAGGCACGCACGCTGGGATTCCGCGCTGCCGCCGAGCGCGACGTGGCGTTGCTCGACGACGACTCGCGGCGGTTGCTGGAGGCCTATGCGTCCGGAATCAACAGTTACCTGGCGCAACGGCGTGGACGGCTGCCCTGGGAGTTCACCGTGCTCCGCTACGAACCTCGCCCGTGGACTCCGCGCGATACCCTGCTGGTGGCGGCGTACATGTATCGCGTGCTGGCCTCATCGTGGCGCAGCGAGCTGAACCGGGCCCGCCTGACCGCGCGCCTGGATGAGGCACGCGCCCGGGAACTCTTCATCGTGGATTCGCCCCTGGACCACTACCTGGTTGGCGGCAGCGCGCCGGCCCTTCCCCGTCGCCGGAGTGCGTTGCGGCGGCCCGCCGAGCACGGAGCAGTGGCCTCCGCAGCGTTCGAAGAGAGAGTCGAAGAGCGGGCCGAAGTGGCCGGCAGCAACAATTGGGTCGTTTCGGGTGCCTGGACATACTCGGGCAAGCCTCTGCTGGCCAACGACACGCACCTGAGCCTCGAGCTGCCCGGGATCTGGTATCTGCTGCAAATCACCGCCCCGGGCTGGAACGTGCGCGGCTTTGCCCTGCCCGGCGTGCCGCTGATCATCATCGGGCACAACGAACGCATCGCCTGGGGATTCACCAACAGCGGCGCCGATGTGCAGGACCTCTATATCGAAACCTTCCGTGATGAAACCTCGCACGAGTACCTGCGGAATGGCCGCTGGGTAGCTGCTGAAGTGCGCCGCGAAGTCATCCGCGTACGTGGCCAGGGCGACGTCGTGCTCGACGTGCTGGTGACCGGCCACGGCCCGGTGGTGGTGCGGGAAGGCACGCGCGGCTACGCGCTGCGCTGGGTCGCCACCGAACCGGGTGGGCTTGGTGCACGCTTCTTCTGGTTGGGGCGGGCGCAGAATTGGGAAGAATTCCTCGCGGTATGCCGCGAAATTGCCGGCCCGGCACAAAACACGGTCTACGCCGACGTGGACGGCAACATCGGCTACGTGCTGCCGGCGCGAGTGCCCGTCCGCCGCCAGGCCAACGGTGCGGTGCCGATGCCCGGCGAAACCGATGACCATGCCTGGGCCGGCTACCTCCCGTTTACCGAACTCCCGCAGGTGCTGAATCCCCGCGCAGGAAAAATCGTTACCGCGAATGCCCGTGTGGTCGGCCCTGCCTATCCGCACTACCTGACAGAAAATTGGGTGGCGCCGTATCGCACCAAGCGCATCCATCAGTTGCTCGAGGAAGCAATGCAGCGTGGAGAAAAATTCCGCCCGGAGGATTTTCTGCGCATCCAGACCGACGTGCTCAGCTGGCCGCATCTGACCCTGGCACGGGCACTGATCGGGGCCGTCGAACGCACTCCTCCCGACGAGCCCCGCCTGCGCGCGCTGGTCGAACGGCTGCGGCATTGGGACGGCCAGGCCCGAACCGATTCAGTGGAAACGGCGTTCACGGATGCTGTGCGGCGCGAGTTGCTGCAACGGCTGCTCGCACCGCAGTTGAGCGAGCTGGTGCCACAATACAACTGGTTCCGCAGCTCCGTTTTCCTGGAAAACGTCCTGCGGGAGCGACCTACCCACTGGTTGCCGGAAAGATTCGCCAGCTACGACGAGCTGCTGCTGGCCGCAGCCAAAGCGGCACTGGAACAACTCGCCACGCAAACCGGCACGTCCAATCCGAATCACTGGGAGTGGGGCAAGCTTATCCCCCTCGAGATTCTGCATCCCCTGGGCCGGTCTGGAATATTGCGTTCGATGCTCAGCATCGGCCCACTGCCCCAGCCGGGCACCTCCCATACCGTGAAGCAGACCGGACGGCGATTTGGGCCGGCGATGCGCTTCGTCGCCGACACGGCTGACTGGGACAACTCCATTCTGGCCATTCCCACCGGCCAGTCCGGGCAGTGGCCCAGCACACATTATCGGGATCAATTCCCGGCCTGGTTTGCGGGGCGCGCGCTGCGTCCGCCGTTTTCAGACACGGCCTGGCAGCAGGCACACCGACACACCCTGCGGCTGCTGCCCGACTAAACGGGAACGCCCGTCGCACCGCTCCGGAGTCTGCATGCCCGAACTGCCCGAAGTGGAAGCGCTGGTTCGCCTGCTGCGGCCCCGCCTCTGCGGCCAAACAATCCGCTCCGTCAAAGTGCGGCATGCGATTGCGTTGCGTCCGCAGACCGCACGCCAGTTCCGCGCGCGGGTGCTGGGCCGGCGGATCGCTGCCGTGACCCGGCGCGGCAAATATCTGCTGCTGCGGCTGGCGCCGAAAGGCGCCGGCTGGATTGCCCTGCACTTTCGACTGAGCGGGGGGCTGTTCTGGTTCGCCGACCACCGGCTGCACGGGCATGTGGATGTGGCCTGGGAGCTCGAGCGGGGCACGTTGGCGTACGCCGACCCACGACACCTAGGGCGGGTACACTGGCTGGAGCATCCGGAGCAGTGGGCAGGGATTCGCAGGCTGGGCGTGGAGCCGCTGGCGCGCACGTTCACCGTCGCGCGACTGCGAGCGCTGCTGCAGCACAGCCGCCGGCCCCTGAAACCGTTTCTGATGGAGCAAACGCGGATTGCCGGTCTAGGCAACATCTACGCCGCGGAGGCACTGTGGCGCGCCGGCCTGCACCCGAGGCGCCGGACCGACAGCCTGCAGGGCGCGCAGGTGTCGCGGCTGCACAAAGCCATTGTTGGGGTTTTGCAGCGTGGGATAGAATGCTGCCTGAAGCCGGAGCCGGAGCTGAGCGACCCGGAGTGGACGATGCCCGGGATCGCGGCGCTGCTGGCCGTCTATCAGCGGGAAGGACAAGGCTGCCCGCGTTGCGGCCGGCGCATCCGTAGAATCCGGCAGGGCAACCGTTCGACATTTTACTGCCCCGGCTGCCAGCACTGAGAGCGAACCGACGTGCATCCTTCACCCAGCAAGAAAAGCGATTCGACAAAAAAGCTGGATTTCGAGAAGTCGCTGGCGCGGCTGGAAGAAGTCGTGCGCAAGCTGGAAGCGGCCAATGTTTCGCTCGACGAAGCGATGAAGCTGTTCGAAGAAGGCGTGGAACTGGCCCGCGCCTGCCAGAAACAGCTCGAAGAAGCAGAGGCCCGCGTCGAAATCCTGCTGAAACAGGCCGATGGCACGCTGGTCAGAAAGCCGTTCGAAGCCGACCGTGAGGAAGAGGAAAACTCCGACTGAACGATGCCCACCCGGCCCGGACACTGCCCGGCATGACACTGCTCGCATTCTTCGAAGCCGACCGCCGCGCGATTGAAGAGACCCTGGATCGGCTGCTGCCGGCTGCCGACACACCGCCGGCCTCCGTGCACCAGGCGATGCGCTACTCTGTGTTTGCCGGTGGCAAACGGATCCGACCGATTCTGTGCCTGGAAACTGCACAGATCTTCGGGGCCCAGGCGCAGGCGGCCCTGACCGTGGGCTGCGCCATCGAATTCATCCACACCTACTCGCTGATCCACGACGATCTGCCCGCGCTTGACAACGACGATCTGCGCCGCGGCCGGCCCACCTGCCACAAGGCGTTCGGCGAAGCGACCGCGATCCTGGCCGGCGACGCCCTGCTCACGCTGGCGTTTGAAACCCTGGCGGCCGCACCGCTGGACGCCGAGCGCCGCGTGGCCATCATCCACGAAGTGGCCGGGGCCGCGGGCACACGCGGAGGGATGGTCGGCGGCCAGGTGGCCGACCTGGAAGCCGAGGGCAAACCCATCGAGCCCACCCTGCTGGAATTCATCCACCGCGCGAAAACCGCGGCGTTGATCCGCGCCGCTGTGGTGGCTGGGGCGCTCAGCGGCGGCGCTGCCGAAGCCGACCTGGAGCGGCTGCGGCGCTTCGGCGAAGAGATCGGCTGGGCGTTTCAGGTGGTGGACGACATCCTGGATGTGGAGGAATCGTCCGCAGCCCTGGGCAAAACTGCCGGCAAGGACATCGCCCAGAAAAAGGCGACCTATCCAGCGCTCTACGGGCTGGAGCGTTCGCGGGCCTTTGCACAGGATCTGCTGGCGAGGGCTATTGCCGCGCTGGAGCCATACGGCGCACGCGCCGACAATCTGCGCGCCCTTGCCCGCTTCCTGGTCACCCGACGGGCCTAGCCCATCCGCCGGCTCGGAATCGCGATGGCCGGACGCACAGCCACAGAAAAAACCCGGCTGGATGCACTGCTGGTCGAACGTGGCCTGACCGAATCCCGCACCAAAGCGCAGGCCATGATCCTGGCGGGACAGGTGTGGGTGGATGACCGACGGGTGACGAAAGTCGGCACCCGCGTGGCCGCAGACGCCCGGATCGAGCTGCGTGGCGCAACGCTCCGTTTCGTCAGCCGAGGCGGTGAGAAGCTGGCCGGGGCGCTCGAAGATTTCCGCCTGCAAGTGGCAGGCAAGGTGTGCCTGGATGTTGGCGCCTCGACGGGCGGATTCACGGACTGCCTGCTGCAGCAGGGGGCGGCGCGCGTCTATGCCGTGGACGTCACGACCAGCCAGCTCGCCTGGAAGCTGCGACAGGATGTGCGCGTCCGTCCGGTGGAGAAAAATGCCCGCTACCTGACCGCTCAGGATCTTCCCGAACCGGTCGAGCTGGTGACGGTCGATGTCTCCTTCATCTCCGTGACAAAACTACTGCCGGCGCTGGTGTCGCTGGCGCGGCCCGGGGCGGAATTTCTGATTCTGGTCAAGCCGCAGTTCGAGCTGGAACGCGGTGTGGTGGGTCGCGGCGGGATCGTGCGCGAGCCAGCCCTGCAGGCGCGAGCCATCGAGCGCGTCCGCAGGGCAGCGGAGGCGGAGGGCTTGCAGGTCTGCGGCGTGGTGCCCAGCCGGCTGGCCGGTGCCGAGGGAAATCAAGAGTTCTTCCTCTATGCGCGCCGCGGCTCCGGCAGACCGCGATAAGCTGCTGTCGAGCGCCCTTCGGCTGGAGTAGAATCGGCAGCCATGGCGGAGCCGATCCACACTGTCGGCATCGTTTCCAAACCACGGAAAGAAGTCGTGGCCGAGGTCGTGCCCGCCCTGTTCACCTGGCTGCGACAACACGGGCTCGAATACCTCTACGACCGGGAAACGGCATCCTGCCTCGGGCAGCCGGACGGCGGGGTGCCGCGGGAAGCGCTCTCGGCCCAAGCGGACATGCTGATCGTGCTCGGCGGCGACGGCACGTTGCTGGCCACCGCGCGCACGGTGGGCGACCGTCCGGTGCCCATCCTGCCGGTCAACCTGGGCGGACTGGGATTTCTGACCAGCGTGACGCTCGAAGAGCTCTATCCGGTGCTCGAACAGGTGCTGGCCGGCCGGCACCGCATCAGCGAACGACCCCTGCTGCAGGCCGAGGTCGTCCGTGCGGGCCGCGTCGTGGGAAGCCACCGTGCACTGAACGACGCGGTGCTCAACAAAACCGCGCTGGCACGGATGATCGAATTCGATCTGCGTATCGACGACATCTACGTGTGCAGCTTCCGCGCCGACGGTCTGATCCTTTCCACGCCGACGGGTTCGACGGCCTACTCGCTTTCGGCCGGCGGGCCGATCGTCTATCCGGTGCTGGACGCCTTCATCATCACGCCGATCTGTCCGCACATGCTGACGAACCGGCCCCTGGTGATCCCGGATCGGATGAGCATCGAGGTGACGTTCCACGCAGGCGAGGAACGTGTGTTTCTGACGATTGATGGGCAGGTCGGTGTCGAGCTGGAAGCAGAAGACCGCGTCGTGGTCCGGAAATCGACGCGGGTCCTGCGGCTGGTGCGTCCGGCGCGGCGGACGTATTTCGAGATCCTGCGCAACAAACTGAAATGGGGAGAGCGATGAGAGTGTTGTTCCTGCTGAGCAGCTGTCTGGCGTTCGTGACCCTAGCGCTGGTGCACTCCGCGCCGACGAGCCGACCCGCCGCAGCGACGCTGGTCGTGCGGAACGGGCGCGTGTGGACCGGCGACCGCACCCAGCCACGCGCGGAAGCAGTGGCGATCGCCGGCGAACGCATCGTCGCCGTGGGTACGAACACAGAAATCGCCGCCTGGATCCGACCGGAAACCGAGGTGCTGGACGCGCGCGGCCACAGCGTTCTGCCCGGCCTGATCGACGCGCACGTGCATTTCTCCAGCGGTGGTCTGCAACTGACCCGCGTGGATCTGCGCGATGCCGCCACTCCGGAAGAATTCGCACGCCGGATCGGAGAATTTGCCAAACGCCTGCCGGCGGGGGAATGGATCCTGGGGGGCACGTGGGATCACGAGCTATGGGGCGGAGACCCGCTGCCACACCGGAGCTGGATTGATTCGCGGACCGCGGCTCATCCGGTTTTTGTTCGCCGCTACGACGGACACATGGGCCTGGCGAACACGCTGGCCCTTGAACGCGCCGGCATCACGCGCCAGACGCCCGATCCGCCCGGCGGGGTGATTGTGCGCGACGCCGACGGCACACCGACCGGCGTGCTGAAAGATGCGGCCATGGAGCTGGTCGAGCGCGTCATCCCCGAGCCCAGCGAAGAACAGCGCACCCGAGCCGTGCTGGCGGCACTGGCAGAAGCGAACCGCTTCGGGCTGACCGGCGTTCACGACATCAGCAGTCCGGCCGACCTGCGCGTCTACCAGGCGCTCCGTCGGCAGGGACGGTTGACCGTTCGCATCTACAGCATCCTGCCGATTGCCCAGTGGGAATCGCTGGCTGCTGCCGGCATCCGGGCCAGGCTAGGTGACGACTGGCTGAAGATTGGCGCCTTGAAAGCGTTCACCGACGGCTCACTCGGCTCCAGCACGGCGCTGTTCTTTGCGCCCTATCTGGATGCACCGGAAACGTCCGGGTTGGCGATGCACCCGGAACCAGAAATCCGTCGGATGATCCTCGGCGCCGACCGGGCCGGGCTGCAACTGTGTATCCATGCCATCGGCGACCGCGCGAACCGGATGATCCTGGAAGCGTATGCCGAGGCGGCGCGGCAGAATCCGCCCTGGGATGGCGCGCCGCCGGGCACACCGCCCGGGGCAACACGGCGCTGGCGCATCGAGCATGCTCAGCACCTCCATCCCGACGACTTCGCCCGATTCGCCCGTCTCGGCGTGATCGCTTCGATGCAGCCCTATCACGCCATCGATGACGGTCGCTGGGCCGAGAAGCGGATCGGTACCGAGCGCTGCCGGACGACGTATGCATTCCGAAGCCTGCTCGATGCCGGCGTGGTGCTGGCGTTCGGCTCGGACTGGACGGTGGCGCCGCTGAATCCGCTGACAGGTATCTACGCGGCGGTCACGCGGCGCACGCTGGATGGTAAGCATCCGGACGGATGGTTTCCCGAGCAGAAAATCACACTCGAAGAAGCCCTGACAGCCTACACGGTGGGCTCGGCCTACGCCGAATTTGCCGAAACCACGAAGGGCACGCTGACCCCGGGCAAACTGGGCGACCTAGTGGTGCTCGATGCCGACCTGTTCGCGCTTCCGGCTGAGGCGATTGCCGATGTGAAGGTACGGTTCACTGTCGTGGGCGGCCGGGTGGTGTACCGCAGCGAGGAATGACGCCGCTGTGGCCTGGCCCGCTGTCTAGAACTGTTCGCCGCGCCAGAGGTCGTTCCGCGTCTCGCGACGGCGAACGACGCGGAAGCCACGGCCCTCGACGAGCACTTCGGCCGGCCGCGGCCGCGAATTGTAGTTCGAAGCGAGCCCCATCCCGTAGGCGCCGGCTCCCCAAAGCACCAGCAAGTCGCCCGGACGCACCGGTGGCAGCGGCCAGTCTTCCAGAAAACAGTCGCCGGTTTCGCAGGCAGGGCCCACGAGGGTCACACGGCTGCGTCGGTCCCAGGAATCCAGCCGCACGGGAAGGGCCGGATGCACTGAGCCGTAGAGCGCCGGACGGAGAAAATCATTCATTGCCGCATCCACAATGACAAAAGTCCGGCGACGCGTCTGCTTGGTGTAGAGCACGCGGGTCAGCAACACGCCGGCGTGCGCGACCAGCAAGCGACCCGGCTCAAGCAGCAGGTGGCAGCCGAGCGGCACAAACGCAGCCGAGAGGGTGCGCACGTAGACAGGCAATGGAAACGGTCGCTCGCGCCAGTAGCGCACACCGATGCCGCCCCCGAAATCCAGATAGCGCAACCGAAGCCCGGCGCGGGCCAGCTCCTCGACGTAGCCCGCCAGACGTCTGGCGGCGCGGCGGAACGGCTCGACGCGGAGAATCTGCGAGCCGATGTGCGCGCTGATGCCCTGCCAGCGCAACCAGCGGTGGCGGCGGTGCCGCAGGTAGAGCCGGCGGGCCTCCGGCCAGTCCACACCGAACTTGTGCTTGTGGTGACCGGTGCGGATGTGCGGGTGATTGCCGGCGCGCACATCCGGATTGACCCGCAGGCTGACCGAAGCGGGTCGTCGGAGTTGTGCGGCCTGTTCGGCGACCAGTTCCAGTTCCGCCTCGGACTCGACGTTCAGCAGCAGGATGCCGGCGCGGAGAGCTTCGCGGATCTCTTCCCGCGACTTGCCCACGCCGGAGAACACGATGCGGTCGGGCGAGCCGCCGACGCGGCGCACCCGTTCGAGCTCTCCACCCGAGACGATATCGAATCCACTCCCCAGCTGCACGAACAGTCGCAGGATGGCCAGATTCGAGTTCGCCTTGACTGCATAGCAGAGGGTGTGCGGCAGGCTGCGGCAGGCGGTATCGAGCTGCACGAAAGCGCGCTCGATCGCGGCTCGGCTGTACACATAGGTAGGCGTACCGACGTCTGCTGCGATGTGTTTCAGCGCCACTCCTTCGGCGTACAACTGCCGGCGCTGGTAGCGGAAGCCGGCTGCAGCCGAAGTGTGCAAAAACGATTCGGGGAGCAGACCACGGCGAGGCATCGGCAGCGCGCGGCTCACTTCACCTTGAGCACAACCAGGGTGCAATCGTCGGCCAGGGCGGCGCCACTGGCGAAGCTTTCGACTGCGTCCATGATCCGATCTGCGATTTCTGTGGCCGAGGCCGAAGCGTATGTCCACAGAAGTTCCCGCAACCGTTCGGTGCCAAACTGTTCGCCGGACTCGCGGCTCGCTTCGGTGAGGCCGTCGGAGTAGAACAACAGCACGTCCCCCGGGTCGAGCACGAAGGCCAATTCGTCGTAGGCAACGCCCGGCTCGATGCCCACGGGCAGACCCGTCAGGGGAATTTTCTCGCAGCGGCCGCCATGCAGGAGCATCGGTTGGGCCTGACCCGCATTGGCGATGCGCAGCTTGTGCTTGGCACGATTCCAGGTGGCATAGACCAAGGTCATGAAGCGGCCATCCACGCGACGCTCACAGATCAGGTCGTTCAGGCGCTGAAGCAGCTCGGCTGGGGGCAGTTTCTGCTGCGCGGCACTGCGGAGAATCCCGATGGCCACCGCACCGTAGAGCGCGGCGGCAGTTCCCTTCCCACTGACGTCCCCAAGCATCACCGCCAGTTGCTGCGGGGTATAGCGGATGAAGTCGTAGAGATCGCCCCCCACCTCGCGGGCAGAAAGGTAGCGCGCGGCCAGCTCCACTCCAAAGTCTTCGGCGGGCACGGCGGGCAACAGCGCGCCCTGGATGCGGCGCGCCGCCTGAAGCTCGCGCTCCATTCGGGCTTCTTCTCGCGCCAGCCGCTCGTAGAGGCGGGCATTTTCAATCGCGACGGCCAGTTGGGCAGCGAGAATCGAAAGGGCCTGCTCGTGCTCTTCGGTGAAATAATTGAACTCGGGGCTTTCCAGGTCGAGCACGCCGATCACCCGGTCTTTGAAGATCATGGGCACGGCCAACTCGGAGCGGGTCTCTGGGTTCAGCGGGATGTAGCGCGGGTCTTCGGTCACGTCGGCCACGCGCACCGGCCGGTGCAGCGAAACCGCGGCGCCGATGATGCCTTCGCCGGCCACGGCCATGTGGCGTTCAACGATGCTTTCCCCGTACTTCACCGTCAGGCGGCGACGATAGGCCTGCAGCCGCTCGTCGTACAGGAGGATGCTGAAGATCTGGTAGTCGATCACCCGTTTGATCAGTTCCGCGGCGCGCCGCAGCAGCGCTTCCAGATCCAGGATAGAGCTGCTTTCGCGGCCGATCTCGTTCAACAGCAGCAGGGATTCGGCCTGGCGGCGTGTGCGTTCATACAATCGGGCGTTCTCGATGGCGATCGAGATGCGGCTGGCCAGCAACGTCAGGATGTTCTGCTGGTCGCGCGAGAAATCATCAAGCTGCGAGGACTGAATGTCGAGCACGCCGATCACCCGACCCTTGTAGAGCAGGGGCACGGCGAGCTCCGAACGCACGGTATCGAGTGCGTTGATGTAGTTCGGCTCGCGGGAGACGTCGGGCACGCGCAGCGGCTGCCGCGTCTGCGCCACCGTGCCCACAATCCCTTTGCCCAGCGGGATGCGCCAGTGCTTGACCACTTCGGGGCGGTGGCCGATGGCGAAGCGGAAGTATAGCTCACCGGTGCGCTCATCCAACAGCAAGACGGCGAACACTTCGTAGTCAATCAGCCGCTTGATCAGTGCGGCCGCGCGGGAAAGCACCTCGTCGAGATCGAGCGAGGCGTTGATCTCTTCCCCGATCTCGACCAGGGTGGCCAGCACTTCGGCCTGCACATCCAGTTGCAGCTTGTTCTCTATCCTGTCCATCTCGTTTCCGTGTACACGCGGGCGAGGCAAAATCGCCTTTCCGCCGAATGCATTCCGCCAGCCCCGTGCCGGGATGGCTCGGTACCGCTTTGGCTTGCGTAGCCTGTTGGATGCCGCAGAACAATTCCGCGACAAAACTACACACCAGTATACCCTATTCCACTCCCGCTCACCGGGCTCAGGCGGAGGCCGGTTACGGGTGTCCGGCACCTGTTCGGCGCGAGCCGAGGCGGGCGATCAGCGTGGATCAGTACGGGATTCGGCCGGACGGCGCAGAACCTGCGGCGGGCCGCCCAGCTTGAACGGGACGGTCGACCGTGCCGGTACGGGCTTCTTCGAGGATGCGAACCGACGCCGAGGCACCGATGCGGGTAGCGCCCGCGGCAACCATGCGGCGCAGTTCTTCAAGCGAGCGGATGCCGCCGGCAGCCTTGACGCCCATCTCCGGGCCCACGACACAGCGCATCAGAGCCACATCTTCTGCCGTGGCGCCGCCCGGGCCGAAGCCGGTCGAGGTTTTCACAAAATCGGCGCCGGCGTGCTTGCTGGCGAGGCAGGCCCGCACCTTTTCCTCCAGGGTCAACAGCGCGGTTTCCAGGATGACCTTGCAGGTGGCGCCGCCGCGGTGGCAGGCTTCGACGACGCTGCGGATGTCGCTTTCGACGACTTCGTCCTGCCCGGACTTCAGTGCGCCGAGGTTCAAGACCATGTCCACTTCCTCCGCGCCGAGCTTGAGCACCTGTTCGGTTTCGTACAGTTTCACCTGCGGCAGTGTTGCCCCGAGCGGGAACCCTACGACTGTACAAACCCGGACGCGGGAGCCGCGCACCCGTTCGGCAGCCAGCGGAACGTACCATGGGTTGACCACCACCGAAGCAAAGCCAAACCGGAGTGCTTCCTGACACAACCGCTCAATATCGTCGCGGGTGGCTTCCGGCTTCAGCAGGGTATGGTCAATCAGAGGGGCCAGGTCGGCCTCTACGGCACCGATCGGGGCACTCGCCGAGAGGCGGTCGGCACCGGCAGCCACCACCTGTTTGGCGCGGCGGGTGCAGCGTTCGATGCAGCGCTGATCGCAGTCCGTGCAGGGAGCCTCGTCGGTTTCCGCGCCCGGGGGAGCCATTCCGCAGGCACCGAGATAGTCCAGTACTTCCTCGGCGATGGTGCGGATGAGCTGTTCGAGTTCGTGCTGCTGCATGGCGTTGTCCCGGCTGGGCCGCCCTCTGCGATTCACTCTCGGTGCTCGCGCGCACGTTGTTCGATTGCGTGGATCTTTTCGACGCGGCGCTGGTGCCGTCCGCCGGCAAACGGCGTCTCGAGCCAGACCGCCACAATTTCCCGGGCCAGTTCGCGGGAAAGCAGACGCGCGCCGAGCGCCAGGAGATTGGCATCGTTGTGCTCGCGGCTGTTGCGCGCGGTAACGCGATCATAGCAGAGCGCGGCGCGCGCGCCGGGCAGCTTGTTGGCGGCGATCGAGCTGCCGATACCGGCACCGTCAATCACGATGCCGCGCCAGGCCTCGCCTCGCACGACGGCCCGGGCGACGGCTTCGGCCGTATCAGGGTAATCGGCCGGCTCGGGGCTGTGCGTCCCCATGTCCAGCACAGAATACCCCCAGTCGCGCAACAGGCCCATCAGATACTGCTTCAGCTCGTAGCCCGCGTGGTCGGCGCCGATGGCCACGACCCGCGCCTGCGGACCGGCCACGCCGTCGGGCTCCGCCAACCGTAGGGTGATGCCGCGCCGCTCGGCTTCCTCGCGAGCCAGCGGGGTGATGAGCGTGCCCGGGGGAATGCAAAGTTCGCCGCCCGCAGGAATCCCCTCCAGGTCGCTGGCGGTCAGCACGCTGCGCGGCATGGCTTACTCCGGAGGCTGTGCCAGCACGCAAACGTCCCTCAGGTTGCGGTAGCGCTCGGCGTAGTCCAGACCGTAGCCGACGACGAACTCGTTCGGGATCTTGAATCCCAGGTAGTGGGCCTGCACCTGCGGGATGATGCGGCGCGAGGGCTTGTCGAGCAGCGCTGCGATGCGGAGCGTGCGCGGTTTGCGCTGTTCAAGGATCCGGAACAAGTAGTTCAGCGTCAGACCAGTGTCCAGAATGTCCTCGACCAAAATGACGTTCAAACCTTCGATGCTGGTGTCCAGGTCTTTCAGCAGACGCACCTGACCGGAAGACTGCTGGTCTTTGCCGTAGCTGGCGACGGCCATGAAGTCGAGCGAGACATCCAGATGGATTTCGCGGATCAGATCACTGAGGAAGATGCAGGCCCCCTTCAACACTCCGATCAGATGCACGCGCTGGCCGCGGAAGTCGCGTTCGATCTGCCGCGCAATGCGCCGAACGGCACGCTGGATTGCAGCCTGACGAATCAGGACTTTCAGCTCTTTGCGGCGGCGAGCGGTCACGGTGGCAGGACTCCGGCCGAGAATCGCAGAAACAGGGGCGTACTCTAACGCACTGTACCGGCCTTGACAAGCCGGGCCCGCGAGCGCACCCAGTCAAGACTAGCGGGCCGCAGAACACCTCCCCACACGCCGAGGTTTCCCCAGGGCGACGACCCAAACCACCAAAACGCGAAAGGGAAACTCCGCAAGCCGCACAGCCTCGCCGTGCTGTGGCGCGGGAAGGAGACGGCCGGGTTTTTCACGACGCAGTGATGTCTTTTTCATCGGCCGGTAATCCACAGCGGGTAACCTTGACAGGCTCACATCCCATCCCTAGAGTAACGTTGAATCGGATGTGAGATGGGACGGAACGTGCTGGCCGGGCCCTCAAACAAAGGCTCCTGCGACAACCCCAGAACCCGGACAGCGGCGTGCCGTGAAAAAACTGTACATCTTGTGGATGGGGCAGGAGGAACTATGTTCTCACGAAATCGAAAGCGGAACGGGGTGTTGTGCCTGCTGACTGTGCTGCTGATGACAGCGGGTCTGGCGGGGACTGCAACGGCGCAGACCGCCGGGACCGGTCAGATCAACGGCACGGTGACGGACCCCGGTGGCCTGGTGGTGCCGGAAGCGGAAGTGATTGTTCGGAACGTGGACACGGGGGCCGAAATCCGGTTGACTACGACGGAAGCAGGACGGTTTGCCGCACCGTTTCTGCAGTCCGGCCGCTACCAAGTTACGGTGCGCAAGGAAGGATTCGCCGAAGTGAAACGCGAGAACATCATCGTGGCGGTGGGGCAGACGGTGACGCTGGATCTGGAGCTGCCGTTGCGGGAAGCGCGGGAGACAGTGGTCGTCACCACGGAGTTGCCTCTGGTGGAAACGGAGAAGTTTGAAGTCAGCCAGATCATCGGCGAGCGCGCGCTGGAGAATATCCCGCTGAATGGACGCCGCTGGGACAATCTGGTGCTGTTGACCCCGGGCGTGAGCGAAGACGGCGGGTTCGGGGGCATCAGCTTTCGTGGAATCAACTCGCTCTATAACAACAACATGGTGGATGGAGCGGACAACAACCAGGCGTTCTTCAGCGAGGCGCGCGGGCGCACCCGCATTGCCTATGGCTACAGCCTGAATGCGATCAAAGAATTCCAGGTGCAAACCGCGGCCTACAGCGCGGAATACGGCCGTGCGGCGGGCGGGATTGTCAATGCGGTCACCCGTTCGGGCAGCAACGAACTGCATGGTGATTTCTTCTACTTCATCCGCGATGACCTCTGGCTGGCGCGCGACCCGATCGCCAACGCCAGCGGCCAGCCCAAACCCGACGAGCGCCGGCAGCAGTTCGGTGGCTCGTTGAGCGGCCCGCTGGTTCCAGACAAGCTGTTCTTCTTCCTGAACTACGACCAGCAGAAGCGGAACTTCCCGGCGGTGATCATTCCCTTCAACGCCAACTTCTTCAACACCTCGGATCCGACCTCGCAGGCGGCGCGCTGCACGCACCCGCGCTGTCCCGAGGTGCTGGCGGCACTGGCCGCGATCACCAATACGATCGCCCCGCGCAAGGGCGATCAGTACCTGGGCTTGGCCAAGCTCGACTATCAGTTGGATCCGAACAACCGCGTCAGCGGTGTGTTCAACATCCTGCGCTGGAAATCCCCGAACGGCATTCTGACTGCGCCGGTGCTGACCTCGACGGCACTGGCGAATGGCACCGACCTGGTGGACAACGAATTCCTGACCGTCACCTGGACGTATGTGATCACACCGAGTGTGGTGAACGAAGCGCGCTTCCAGTACGGACGGGATTTCGAGCGGCAGACGCCGAACGCGTCAGGGCCTTCGTTCAGCATCTCCGGTGCGGCCAGCTTTGGCATGCCGAACTTTCTGCCCCGCGGGGCCTTCCCAAACGAGAAGCGCTTCCAGTGGACCGACAACGTCAGTTACCTGCGCGGCCGCCATCAGTTCAAGTTCGGGCTCGACATCAACCACGTTCGCGACGATCTCCAGAACCTGTTCCAGGGTGGCGGCGTGTACAGCTACACGGGAACCACAGCGCTGAACAATTTTGTTCGCGACCTGTTTGATGGGACTCGCCTCTATTCCTCCTTTGTGCAGACGGTGGACCCGATTACGGGCAGCGGTAAGGGCTTTTTCACGACCAACGACTACAACTTCTACATCCAGGACAATATCAAGCTCAGGCCCACGCTGACGCTCAATCTTGGCCTCCGCTACGAACTGCAGGACATGCCCAAAGTCGTGCAGGCCAATCCGGCTGTACCGGAAACCGCTCAACTGAACACCGACACCAACAACTGGGGCCCACGCTTCGGCTTTGCCTGGGGTCTGGGCTCGGCACAGAAGACTGTTGTGCGTGGCGGCTATGGCATCTACTACGGGCGGACACAGAACAGCTCGATTTTTGTCCACCTGTTCCAGAACGGCGTCTTCCAGCAGTTGTTCAGTTTCCGGCCATCGGACCCGGGCGCACCGACGGTTCCGAACGTCGTCTTTCCGCTGCCGGATACGGCGCCGCCCTTCGGCCCGATTTTCGGCACGAGTGGGCCGGTGCCGCGGAATAACTTCAACAGCCTGGAAGAGTTTCTGGCTGCATTTCCCAGTGCACGGGGCAGTGCCGTTGTGGACGTGCTGGCGCCGGATTTCGTCAATCCGATCGTGCACCAGTACGACCTAGCGGTGGAGCGGGAACTGTTCTGGAACATGAGTGCTTCGGTCAGCTACGTTGGCTCACGCGGCCAGCGCCTGCCCGTGTTCGTGGACACGAACCTGCCGCGGCCCGACACGACCGCCACCTATGCGGTGCTGGACGCTTCGAACAACCTGGAGCGCACCTTCCAGGTGCCGTTCTGGTCGGGCGCGGTGCCGCGACCGAACCCGCGCGTGGGCGTGATCCTGACGGGCAAGAGCATCATCAACTCCTGGTACAACGGTCTGCTGTTGCGCGTGCGGCGTCGGGGCGAACGCTTCTTCTTCGACGCGAACTTCACCTGGTCGCAAGCCCGGGACAACGGGCAGGTGGCCGGCGTGAACGGCACGTTTGCCGGGACAACCAACCCGCTGAACCCCTTCGACCTGCGGTCCGAGTATGGATTGTCGGACATCGACATCCGACGCCGTTTCATCTTCCACGCGACCTGGGTAATGCCCTGGGGCGACTACACCGACCATGCCGGCCTGAAGGCCATCATCGGGGGCTGGCGTGCATCCGGCGTGATCCGCATCCAGGACGGACGCCCGGTGGAAGCACAGATGGGCAGCCGTCCGAACTGTGCCTTCAACGGCGGGCTGACTTGTGCCGTGATCAGCAGCTTTGGTGGACCCACCAACGGCCGCGTGCCGTTCATTCCACGGAATACGCTGTTCACGACACCGGCGCTGAAGGTGGTTGACCTGCGTATCACCCGCGAGTTCCGCC
>JAIMBE010000002.1 GCA_023511565.1 Bacillota bacterium | reverse complement strand
GGGCACAGTTCGTCCGCGAGGTGTTCACCGGGGTATACTCAAGTGATATGGGGCTCTGGAGCACGGACTGCGCTTCGGTGCTTCGCCACCGCAGGCTTATCGGCGGCTTGGGCCTGAGACTGTTCTACAACATTGTCCCCGAATTCGCCTCGGACCTGGATGCAAAGCGGCCCATCGAGATGATAGCCCGGTCGGTGGTGTTTTCCTCCCTGGCGGATGCCCTGCTTGTGTCCGGACCAATGGCGTCGGCCGAGGTGGACCTCGAGGCCGAGGGGTTCGGCATCGTGTTCCTCGAGGCCGCCGCGTGCGGCGTGCCGGCGGTCGCCGGGCGCAGCGGCGGCTCCCACGAGGCCGTGGAGGACGGCGTGACGGGCCGCGTCGTGCCGCCGCGCGACGTCGACGCGGTGCGCGCGGCCGTCGCCGGGCTCGTCGAGGACGGCGACCTGCGGGCGCGCATGGGCGCGGCGGCCCGCCGCCGCGCGGTCGAGGGCCACTCCTACGACCGCCTCGTCGAGCCGCTCCTCGCGCTCGCGCGGGGCGCGCCGGCGGGGACCCTGCCGGCGTGAGGGGGCGGGCGGTCGTCGCCGCGTCGTGGGCGAGCGTCGCGCTGTTCGCCGCGGTCGCCGTCCCCGACGCCCTCGGCGCGGGCGCGTTCGATGCTGCGTCGGTGGCGGTGAGCGCCGGCGCGTTCTTCGTGTCGTTGCCGGTGTGGGCGTACGCGTTCGGCCTCGCGATCGTCCGCTCCGCCCGCGGCGACGACATCGCGGTGGCGAACCTCTTCTTCCTGTCGGGCTCGGCCCCGCCGCGGGAACGCCGGCACCTGCTCGGGGCGGTCGGCGCGTCGGTCGCGGTCGCCGCGGCGCCGGCCAACGGGACCAAGCCGTTCCGCATCTTCGTCACCAAGGGCGTGTGGGACGAGCAGGTCTCGATCGACAAGCCCTTCATCCACCTGATCGGCGAGGACCGGAAGGGCTCGGTGATCAGCCATCTCGCCGCCTCGGGCCTGACCGCGCCGGACGGCAAGAAATGGGGCACCTTCCGCACGCCGACCCTGTTCGTGCGCGCGCCGGACTTCGCCGCGCGCTACCTGACCATCCAGAACGCCTTCGACGGCCTGGCGCGCGACGCCGGGTTCGCGCAGGTCGGCCTGGCGGAACTCCACCTGTCCGTCGTTCAAGTGCGCGGCGAGGTTCTCCAGCCGCCCGCTGGTCAGATCGTCCACCACGCGAACGTGTGCACCACACTCGACGAGCCGATCCACCAGGTGCGAGCCGATGAAGGACGCGCCGCCAGTCACCAGTACTTTCTTTCCAGCCCAGAAGTTTTCTGCCTGCTTTGCTGCCAACCTTCCTCCTCAGGGGCTCGCTGTGAGGGATTCGATGAGTTCCACAAATCGCTTAAGCTGGTTCACTCTATCATATTCCTGTGCGGCTTCCCGGGCGCGGCGGCCCATTTCGATAAGTCGAGTTCTATCCTGGTAAACAGTGAGCACGGCACGGGCCACGGCGTCGGGATCGTCCGGGTCGGCGACGAGGCCACAGCCGGCTCGGCGGACAATACGGGCGACGTCAGATTCTTCCGGAGCCACTGCCAGAACCGGGCGTCCGGCGGCGAGAACCGGATAGAGTTTGCTGGGCACGACCACGCCTTGCAGGCCGCGGCGTACCGTGACGATATGCAGGTCGCCGGCGGCCAGCACATAGGGCACCTCGCCTGCAGGTCGGAAGGGCAGCCACCGCACCGGCGAAGTTTCCTCGGCCAGGTCCGCTTCCAGACGTTTTCGCACAGCCCCATCGCCGACGAACACCAATCCGATCTGTCCCGGGGCAACAGCCTGCAACTTGCGTGCCGCGGCAAGCAACGTTTCCCAGGCGCCATAGAAGCCCAGGTTTCCGGCGTGGAGCAACACGAAGGGAAATCCGCAGCGCACCTGCCGGGTGACGGGATGGTCGGGCGGAGGAAGCGTTTCCGGAATCGGGGCCCCGTCGCGAACAATGAAGACGCGCTCGCTGGCGACGCCCTTTGCCACGACGCGTTCGCGCATGTCTTCGCCCAGAACCACCACGCGCACCGCTTGGTGCAAAGCCCAGCGATGGAGCCCTTCCCACAGGTGCGTGAACCAACTCGCCCGAAGGATGCCACCGCTAACGGCCATGTCAGGGTACAGATCCCGGATGTTATAGAGAAACGGTCGGTGATTCAGTCGCGCTACCAGAGCTCCGGCCAGACCAGCAATTGGCGGGTCGGTCATGGCCAGGATCAGGTCGGCACGGAGGGCCAGCGCACGGGGTACCGCCAGCGCCAGGTAGCTGAGGTAGTTGGCAACGCGGCCGCGCATGCGAAAGCGTGGATACGCGGTGGCACCCACGCGCTCGATCGTCAGATTGCCGTGCAGCTCCCGCCGCAGCAGGTAGTAGGGATGGAATTCGGTCGGGTCGTAGGAGGGGCGCGCGGCCAGCACAGTCACACGGTGGCGCACGGCCAGGGATTCGGCGAGGGTGGCGGCCATTCTGGCCGTGGCGGCGGTGTCTGGCGGGTAGTACTGATTCAGCAGCAAGATGTGCATCGGCTAGCGCGACGGAGCAGCCGGCTCCGGCTTTTCAATCAGATAAGGCCCCAAGACCAGTACATCCATCTTTGTCCGCAGGAAGCAGTCCAGGGCTTCTTCCGGACGCGTGACGATGGGCTCGTTGTCGTTGAAGGAAGTATTCAGCACGACGGGCACGCCGGTGCAGCTTTCGAATTCCTTGATCAGTTGCCAGTAGAGTGGATGGGTGTCCTGTCGGACGGTTTGTAGACGGCCGGTACCGTCCACGTGGGTGGGGGCAGGGATGACGTGGCGCCGCTCCGGCCGCACCGGATAGGCCAGGGTCATAAAGGGCGAGGGGTGGGTACAGGTGAAGTAGTCGCCGACGGCCTCTTCCAGGATGGACGGTGCGAACGGACGGAAGCTTTCCCGGTGCTTGACGCGCTCGTTCAGGATCTGTTTCATCTCCGGACGGCGCGGGTCGGCGACAATGCTGCGATTGCCGAGTGCACGCGGTCCCCATTCGGCGCGTCCCTGAAACCATCCCACAATTTTGCCGGCTGCAATTCTGCGCGCGGTTTCCCGGCAGAGCCGTTCTGGCGGCAGCTCGGCGATCTGGAAGCCGTTATGTGCAAGCGGGAAGGACTCGAATGCTCGACGGAGCTGCGGTGTGGAGAACCCCGGGCCCCAGTAGGCGTGATTCATGACAAAGCGGCGGGGCTGGCCGAGCACTTGGTGGTAGACGTAAAACGCGGCGCCCACGGCCAGCCCGGCGTCGCCCGCCGCAGGCTGTACGTAGACCTGCTCGAAGGGAGTGCGCTCAAAGATTTTGCCGTTGGCCACGCAGTTGAAGGCCACGCCACCGGCCAGACAGAGCGTTTTCAGCCGCGTGCGCGCGTAGAGCGTGTTCAGCAGATGAAAGTAAGCGTCTTCCAGCCGCGCCTGTAACGTGGCGGCGATGTCACGATGCTTTTGTTCGAGTGGCTCGGCCGGATCGCGTGCCGGGCCGAGGCGTTCGATGAGTCGCGGGGAATACAGCAGACCGAGCACGGGGGTTTTGTCCGCTTCGGCCCAGCTCATTTCAGCGCCTTCGCGGTGGTGGCGGAAGTAGTCCAGGCCGAGTCGGAACTGCATCTCATCGTCCAGGCGAAGGATGCGCTGGAATTCCTCGCGGTAGGCCGGTTCGCCGTAGGCCGCCAGCCCCATGACCTTGTACTCGTCGCCGAATTTCAGGAAGCCGAGGTACTGCGTGATGGCGGTGTAGTAGAGGCCGAGCGAGTGCGGAAAGGCCACCGCACCGTGCACGGTCATCTGGTGGCCGCGACCCGTGGCCCACATCGTACTGGAAAAATCGCCGAGACCATCGGCGGAAAGCACGGCTGCTTGGTCAAACGGAGAGACAAAGAAAGCGCTGGCCAGGTGCGCGCGGTGGTGTTCCACATGATGGAAGCGCGCTCCGAGTGTTTCTCGCGGCACGCCGATGGACTGCGCCAGCAGGTCTTCGATGCGGGACAACCGCGCCAGCACCTTGGCCCGTGCGCGGGCGAACTGCGGCATGCGAATCGCGTAGAAAAGTTTGCGGCCGAGCCGGGCCCAGGGGTCGCGCGGGATGGCTACGTGATCGACTTCCTGCAGCGTGATGCCAGCTTCGGCCAGGCAATAGCGGATGGCCTGCACCGGGAAGCCGGCCGCATATTTGACGCGATTGAAGCGTTCCTCTTCGACCGCAGCAATCAACTGTCCATCCGCGACCAGCGCAGCAGAAGCATTTCCGTGGAAAGCGTTGATGCCGAGGATATACATGGGTCAGTCGGGACGGGCCGAGCCCGCTGGATCGTTGCTTTCGATGTGTCGTTGCACCCAGGCGTTCAGCACAAACAGGCTCCAGGGACGGGACCAGAGGGTGCGCCGCGCCAGAAACTCTTCCCACACCTGCCGCACGGCCCATTCATTTAGAGCTGCTTTCAGTGCCGGTGTCAATCGCTGAAGATGGGCCGCGACATTTTCTTGCAACGGCCCGCGCAACCAGTGTTCCCAGGGCAGCGTGAAGGTGCGCTTGGGCTGGCGAACGACTTCCGCCGGCAAAAGCGCTCCCAGCGATTCCACGAGTAGGGCCTTCGGGCGGCCCGGGCGCCTTTTTGTCGGGGCAGGCAGCCGGGTGACGGTCTCCACGAGTACATGGTCGAGCAGGGGAACGCGCACTTCGAGCGAGTGTGCCATGCTCATCGCGTCGGTGTCCCGCAGCAGAGTGTTCACCAGATAGGATCGCATCTCCAGCCAACCCGTGCGGCTGAACGCATCCCAGCCAGCACTTTCTGCGGCGGCCCGGCCGAGCCAGCGGCGCCAGGTGCTGTCCGATGCGCCGGCATCGCGGAGCAGGGTTCCGACCTGTTCGGGCGCGAACAGCAGGCGGGCGAAGTAGAACGGGTGCGGCAGCATCCCCGGATTCCGCCAGGCGGCGAGCAGTTTGCGTTGCGCATCAGGGCTGGTGGTGGCGCGCTGCAGCAGCGGGGTCAGCGCGGCGCGCACCGTACCGGGCAGCAGGTTTGCCAAGCGGCCCAGACGTTCAAGCCAGGGGGCGGAGTGAAACGTGCGGTAGCCGCCAAAGACCTCGTCACCTCCCAGGCCCGACAACGCCACTTTCAGGCCCGCCTGGCGGACAGCCCAGGAAACAAAGTAAGTGTTGATGCCGTTCATGCTGGGCTGGTCGAGAGCCGCAACGGCGGCATCGACGTGGGCGAGCATCTCTTCCCCGGTCAGGATCAGTTCTCGGTGGGTCGTTTGCAGGTGGCGAGCGATCTGCTGCGCCAGGGCTGATTCGCTGTAATCCGCTTCGGGAAAGACCACAGTGAACGTGTGGATACCTGGATGCAGCCGTGCAGCGAGTGCCGCGACGGCCGTCGAATCCAGACCGCTGCTGAGGAAGATGCCGACAGGCACATCGGCCAGCAGATGCAGTCGGACCGATTGCTCGAGTGCCTCGCGAACCTGTTCGTGAACGTGCTGGAGAGTCCGTCTGCGGCGAGGAGACGAAATGGCTCGGGGTGCGACTTCGTGGGCCGACCAGTAGCGTTCGGTCTGCAAGGTGACCGGCTGTTCCGTGTACAAGGGGATGGAGGCTGTTTCGCCGGGAGGAAGCGAGTAGATGCCTTCGAGTAAGGTTTCGGGTTCGCCGACCGAGCCGAACAACAGGTAACTTTCGAGTGCCGTCGGGTTCAGCCTCCGGGTCATCCAGCCGCTGGCGAGCAGAGCGCGAACTTCGGAGGCGAACAGCAGGTTGCCCTCTACAAGAGTGTAATAGAGCGGTTTGATGCCCAGACGATCGCGCGCCAGCAAAACGCGGAGCGGTCGACGGCTGTCGTCACGCGCCCGCTCGACCACGGCGAAGGCGAACATCCCGCGCAGGTACCGGACACAGTCCGTGCCCCACTGTTCGTAGGCGTGGACGACCGTTTCGGTGTCGGAATGGGTGCGGAAGCGGTGCCCCAGCGATTCCAGCACCGCGCGCAGGTGTTGGTAGTTGTAGATTTCTCCGTTCAGTACGACGCCTACGGAGCCATCTTCGTTGAAGACGGGCTGGCGTCCGCCGGCAAGATCGATGATGCTCAGCCGGCGCATGCCGAAGGCAACGGGCGGGTCCACCAGCAGCCCTTCGTCATCCGGCCCACGGTGGGCGAGCGCGGCCATCATCCTGCGGACACCGGCTTCTGAGTGGGCGGTGCGAGCCGCGACTGCGGGTCCGACGATGCCACAGATGCCGCACATCAGGGGGTGGCCTCGGAACCGCAGTTTCGCCGCAGCAGCGCGGAGCGGCTGCGGGCACCGACGCAGCGCCGGAATGGAGCGTGTTCGTTTCTGGCGATCACTGTTTCTCGATCACGAAGGCCTGCACGTTGCCGATGGGTCGTGGGTGAAACTCCACCAGCCGGACGCCGCAGCGGCGGCACCACTGTTCGATGGTGTCGCGCCGGAGAAAATGGACACGCGGCGTAACGAAGTAGTCGTAAAAAAGGTTCCGCGCGCCACGCCAGGAACGCTTGCGTGGCGAACGCAGCACGTGCACCAGGTAGTAGAGCGGCAATGCGGTGGCATGCACCAGCGCGCGCGTCAGCCGGTGCCGCACCGCCCGGCGAAACACACTTCCAGGAAAATGGTACAGCCATTCGTAGTGGCCCCCGGGCCGGTACACGGCGAGGAACAGCAGCCCTCCGGGTCGCAGCATCCGGCACAGTTCGGCAAAAGCTAGTGCCGGATCCTCGGTGTGATGCAGCACCCCGTCGGAAATGACTAGGTCGGCCGTGCCCCCAGCCAGTGGCAGCGCCAGGTTGTCCGCCACGATGCCGGGAAGCTGACAGCGCTGCTGCATCAGAACGACGGAAGCGAAGCTGCGGTCCACACCCAGCGCACGGATCTGCCGATATGCCAGGTACGTCATCACTCGCCCGGGGCCACAGCCTACGTCGAGCACGAATGCATTCGGCGCGAGGCGGTCCAGTAACCGTATCAGCACCGGGGAAATGACCGTGGCCAGTTCGGCAGGACGATACCGTTCGGTCCAGTCGAACGGGTACTCGTCATAGAAGTTGCCTGCTTCAGCAGCCAGCATGCCGGTGTGTGCGTACCTTTTGGTACTGCTGTTCGGTGACCTGGGCTAGTGTATCCCAGCTAAGCGCCGTGGCAAGGTCGTGGCATGCGGAGCGGAAGCGGTCGCGCAATGCGGCATCGGTCAGCAGCCGGTGGATGGCATTGGCCAGCGCCGGCACCTCGCGCGGAATGACCAGACCGACGCGATCCTGCACCAACCGGCTGATGCCGCATTGCTTGGTGATGATGACCGGTGTGCCGCAGGCCACCGCTTCGACGACTGTGTTGGCAAAATTCTCGTAACGCGAGGGCAGTAGAAAGACGTCCGCGTCCACCAGTGCTTCGAGCTTTTCGCGATCCAACAAGGGCCCGGGAAAAAGCACGCGCGCAGCACAACCGAGTTGTTCGCTTTGCTTGCGCAGCCGGCGCAGGTATCCGGGTTCGCCTTCAGGACCGGCAACTACCAGGCGTCCGTTGGCCGGGAGGGCGCGGGCAAAGGCTTCGATGGCCAGATCAGCGCCTTTGCGCGGAATCAGGCGGCCGAGGAAAAGCAGCAGTGGCTCCTCGGTCGGAATGCCGTGCGTGCGGCGGAACGCGCCCTGCGGGGGCAGATCGGCGAACTGGTTCAGGTCAATGCCGTTGTAGCGCAGCAAGAGCTGCCGGGCGGGAAAACCTTCTGCAAGCAGTTCTTCGTATTCCTGCTCGGAGGTAGCCACCAAGGCGTGCGCGCCGTGCAGGTAGTCGCGGCCGACCAGCCAGTGCCAGAAACGCTTGAGCCGGAAGCTGCGGTCGATCGGCCGGGTCATGCCGAGCGGTTCGATCAGATAGGGAATCTGCCAGCGGCGGCAGAAGCGGGCGACCAGTGGCCCGAGCAGGTCATAAAGTCCGAAGATGTGCACCAGATCGAAGTGGCGCAGTTCGCGGCGGCAGAAGGCGACCAGGCCGGCGTTCCAGGTCGTGGTGCGGTAGCGGAGCCACGGCTTCAGATAGATGGCCTCCACCGGTCCCTGCCAGGTCCGGCCTGGTGGCTGCTGTGAGCCGAGGGAGGTGGTCAGCACCACGACGCTGTGGCCGCGGCGGGCCAGGTGTTCGGCCAGCGCGCGGACCTTGAAGGCGGGTCCGCCCAGATGGTGGAAGGGATCGTACACCTGACTCACCATCAGGGTGTGCATGAAGGTGTTCCGCAGCAAACGGGTACGGGGCTGCCGCCTATTTTCTTTTGCTCCCGTTGGCTTTCAGCTGGCCCAGCTCCTGGTAGAAGAACGCGATGGATTTGATGCCTCCGAAATAGTTTTCCAGGTTCAGGTGTTCATCCGGGGCGTGGGCGTTTTCGTCGGGCAGACCAAAGCCGATCAGGATGCAGGGCACGCGGAAGGTGTCGTACATCTGCGTGACGAAGGGGATCGAACCGCCTTCGCGGATGAACACGGCCTTTTTCCCGAAACCGCGTTCGAGTGCGCGCTGTGCCGCCTGGAAGAACGGATGATCAAACGGCGCCACCCACGGCTTGCCCATGCTGAGCACTTGGAACTTGCAGGTGACGGTTTTGGGCAACAGCTTGCGGATGTGCTTTTCCACCAGGCGAGCAATTTTCTCTGGGTCCTGATTCGGCACGAGCCGTGTCGAGAACTTGGCCCAGGCTTTCGAGGGGATCACCGTTTTAGCGCCCTCGCCGGTGTAGCCGCCCCAGATACCATTCAGCTCGAGCGTGGGTCGGCACCAGAGCTGCTCGATGATCGAATAGCCCTGTTCCGGCACGTAGCCAGGTCCTTTTGCGCCAACGGTTTTCAGGAACTCCTTTTTGTTCCACGGCAGTGCATTCAGCGCCTTGCGTTCCTTGGGCGACAGCGGGGCGACGTCCCGGTAGAAGCCGGGGATGGCGACACGGTTGTTTTTGTCGTGCAATTTGGCGAACAGCTCACACAGGATGCGCAAGGGATTGGGTGCCGGGCCGCCAAACACACCCGAGTGTAGGTCCTGCGCTGGGCCGGTAATTTCAATCTGGTAGTAGTTGAGCCCGCGTAAGCCGTAGGTGACCGAGGGGACGCCTTTGGCCAGCATGGAGGTGTCGGAGACCACCAGGGCATCGGCCTGCAGCCGGTCGCGGAATTGTTCGACGAAGTTCCACAGATTGGTACTGCCGACCTCTTCCTCGCCTTCGATCATCACCTTCACGTTCACCGGCAGGCGGCCCTCGTGTTTCATCAGGGCTTCGAGTGCTTTCAGGTGGATGTGTACTTGGCCTTTGTCGTCGGCCGTGCCGCGGCCGTAGAGGTTGCCGTTGCGGATGGTGCCCTGGAACGGAGGCGAGGTCCACTGCTCGAGCGGCTCGGCCGGCTGTACGTCGTAGTGGCCGTAGAGCAGGATCGTCGGCTTGCCCGGTGCGCCCGTCCACTCGGCAAACACAACGGGGTGGCCGGAGGTCGGAACGATTTCGACGCGCTGCATGCCGGCGCGCTGCAGGGCGTTGGCGACCCACTCGGCGGCGCGCTGGATATCGGCCTTGTGTTCCGACTTCGTGCTCACGCTGGGGATGCTGAGAAATTCGAGCAGTTCGTTGAGGTGTTCCTGGCGTTTGCTGTCGATGTATTCAGCGAGTTGCATGCGAAACTCCTTCCGGGTGGAGGCTTCCGCAACGACGGGAAGCCCGTGGCGACTCTCCATTGTATCGCGAAGTGGAAGGGCAGCAAGACGAATCGGCGCCCAGGCGGCAGTGGCCCGACGTTCCTGTTAGGCAACTGCGGTTGACGCCTCCGGCTGTGTGTTCGAAGATGAGTTCGGTATGGGTGAGGTGCCGACGCTACCTTCAGTGCCGCGGCGCAGCTCGCGGGTGTTCATCCGCATTCCGATCCGGGCTTCCGGCAAAAACCGCCAGGGCCAGCGATTTCGCGAGCGGTGCGAAACCATTGTGGTCAGCGCTCACGGCGCGCTGCTTTATCTGAATGAGACGGTCGAGCTGGGCGCACTGCTCACGCTGCACAACCCGGCCACTCAGGAAGAAGAAGAGTGCCGCGTTGTCTATCTAGGAGAGCCCGGCCCGAAGGGCCAGCGCGTGGGCGTGGAATTTTTAAGCCCGGCGCCCCACTTCTGGTGCATGGAGTTTTCTCCCGAAGACTGGGTGTCCCACTCCTCGGCTCCTCGGCAACCGAACTGATGCGGCGGTGGCCCCGGTCGGCAGTTCCGAGCCTTTCCCTTGGCGCAGGATTCTTGGCAAGGCTAGACTAGGTGTGGAATGCGGAGGAGTGGCCGAGTGGTTGAAGGCGGCGGTCTTGAAAACCGCTTCCCGGTTGCCCCGGGACGGGGGTTCGAATCCCTCCTCCTCCGCCATGTTTGGGCCAGTTCCCGACTGCGCACCGGCTCCTGCCTGCTTCTTTCCTGCTGGGGCTGACGCGCCTTTGGGTCGCGACACCGTGGCTCGAACGTCCTTCTTTTTGGGCATCTGCCGAACGGCTGTGTGGCCATGACGACAAACGCCCGCGCCATTTTCACGGAAAATCTGACGCGGCGGTTCGGCGAGCTGGTGGCCGTGGACGGAGTCAACCTGACGGTTGGCACCGGGCAGTTTTTCGGATTCCTCGGGCCGAACGGTGCCGGCAAGTCCACGACGATCCGCATGCTGACCGGTTTACTGGAGCCGACGGCAGGGCGCATTGTGATTCTGGGCACCGACCTGCAGCAGGATCCGGTCGAGGTGAAGCGGCAGATTGGCGTCGTGCCCGAGGGCCTGGCGTTGTTTGACCGGTTGACGGGTTTTGAGTATTTGCATTTCGTCGCCCGCATGTACGGGCTAGACCGCGGGACCGCAGCCCAGCGCGCCCAGGAGCTGCTGGAGTTCATGCAGCTCGCCGACCGTCCGAAGACCCTGATCGCCGATTATTCCCACGGGATGAAAAAGAAACTGGCCCTGGCCGCCGCCGTGATTCACGGACCGAAGGTTCTGTTTCTCGACGAGCCGTTCGAAGGTGTGGATGCCATCGCCGCCGGCACGCTGAAGAACATGCTGAATCGGATGATTGCGCGCGGGGTCACAATTTTCCTGACCTCGCACGTGCTGGAAATCGTCGAGCGTCTGTGCAGCCATGTGGCCATCATTCACAAGGGGAAGCTGGTCGCGCAGGGCTCGATTGAGGAACTGCGTTCCGGGGTGGAATCGAAGATCGCGTTTGCCGTCGCCGACGAAGGGAAACCGGTACGCCCGAGCGGGGAGAAGCTGACGCTGGAGCAGATTTTCCTGGAAATCGTGGGGGGTACGCGTACCACCGAGCAAGAGCTTTCCTGGTTGGCATGAGGACAGGCCCGAGCGTCTGGCAGCAGGTGGGGTTGGTGGCCGAGCTACGGTGGCGGCTGCTGCGTAACAGCCTGCGCAGCGAGCGGGCCCAACTCGAGCTGATGGGCACGCTGCTGATCGCCGGCCTCGGAGCGCTGGTGGTGCTGGGTGGCCTGTTGGGGTTTGCCGCGGTCAGCTACGCGGCGGTGCGCAGAGGCTCTCCGCAGCCGCTTACCATTCTGCTCTGGAGCATTTTTCTGGTCTGGCAACTGCTGCCGTTGGTGCTCGCAGCGTTTGCTTCCGGCATCAGCTTTCGGGGGCTTCTGGTGCTGCCGCTGCGCTTCCACACTTTTTTTCTGTTGCATCTGGCCCATGGAGTGTTGGATCCGGCGGGGATCACTGCGCTGGCCTGGCTGGCCGGTGTGCTGGTCGGAGTGGGACTGGCTGCGCCCCAGGGGCTTGCGGCCACGGCTCTGCTGCTTCTGGGGTTTGCGCTGTTCTCGTTGTTGTTGAACCGGCTGCTCTATCTCTGGTTGGAGCGACTGCTGACGCGGCGTCGGACACGGGAAGCTCTGTTCCTGGCTTTCATTCTAGCCATGTTCGGTCTGCAGTTTGTGGGACTGGCGGCGGAGCGCTGGGGGAGAAGTGCCGCACCGTTGCTGCAGCAGGTATCCGAATGGATGCAGATTCTGCCGCCTGGACTGGTGGGCACGGCGGTCGTGGACCGCGGGAGTCCCGGCACGTTGCTGGGTGCACTGGCACTGCTGGGCGCGTACGCGGCCGGCTGCGGCTGGTTTTTGCGGCGCCGGCTGCTGGCCCAGTACCGCGGGGAAGATGTGGGCGAGACGACGGCCCCACGGCCAGCGCCGCCGGCGAAAGGGAAAGCCGTCGGAGAACTCGTCTGGGAACTGCCCGGGGTTTCGCCTCCGGTCGCTGCGGTGTTCAGCAAGGAGGTTCGCTATCTGTGGCGAAACGGCGTTGCCCTGCTGAACCTGTTCGTCCCGCTCGCCTTTCTTGTGTTTCTGACCATGGCCACAACCCCCAATGAGGGATCTGGGTTTCTGAACCGAGGGCCGGACGTGCTGTTCCCGATGGCGGTCGGCTACGCGGTGCTGGTGCTTGCGCCGATCGGCTACAACAGTTTTGCGTTTGATGGGCGGGGCATACAGTTTTTTCTGGTTGCGCCAGTACGATTCCGCGAAGTGTTGCTCGGAAAAAATCTGCTCCTGGGTCTGATTTGGGCCGTGGAGATCGTCGTCCTCTGGTTGTGGATCGGTGGGTATGCGGGGTGGCCGCGCCCCGGCTTGACTCTGGTGACGCTGGCGGCTCTGGCCTTTGTCCTGCTGGTGCATTTTTCGGTTGGGAACTACATGTCGTTGGCCTATCCTCGGCGGTTCGACTTCGGCAAGTTCCGGCAGCACCAGTCGGGTATGACGGCGCTGGTGCTGATGGTCACGCAGTTGGTTGTGCTGGGAATCTGCACCTTGATTTTCCTCGTTGCCTTCCGTTCGATGACCGTATGGCTGGCCGGGGTGGTTTTCGTTGTTCTCGCTGCCCTGGGTGGCTGGCTGTACGGCTGGTCGCTCGAGTACTCTTCGCGGCTGGCTGAGCGCATGCGCGAGGTTCTCACCAGCGAACTCGGCAAAGGATGAATGCGCCGGGGGCCGCTAACGTCCGGACTGCCGCAGAAGTTCCCGCACGGGGGCTATTGGAATGGCTTCGGCAGTGTGACCGGCGCGGCCGCGCACAGGGGTCGCGCGGAACAGCGAGTTGTAGATGGCTTCCTCGGTGGCGTCACTGACCGCAAGCAGCAGGGGCGAGAGCCGTTCTTCGTGCAGCAGTTCGACGGGAGCGGAAGGAGCTGCTTCGTTGAACGCTGCGCTGCGGATGCGGTTGGTGGTTGAAAAGGCGATCACGTAGTCGCCGCTGCCGTGGCTGCCGGAGGCGCCGGTGCGGGCCATGCCGAGAATGGCGCGCGCAGCCAGGCGACGTAGCTGGCGGGAATCGAGCGGGGCGTCCGTGGCCACGACCATCATGCAGGAGCCATCCTCTCCTTCATCGCGACGCGGCGGCTGCACGTGTTGCCACACCGGCACCCCGGCAATGGTCAGCCGGCCACCGTAATTCGTTTGCACCAGCACACCGACCGTGTAGGTCGTACCGTCGGCGCCGCCCGTGCGAACGTGGCGGGAGCTGGTGCCGATCCCTCCTTTCCAACCGAAGGCGACCGTGCCGGTGCCGGCGCCGACCGAACCTTCTGCGACCGGGCCGGTCGTGGCGGCGGCCAGGGCTTGGCGAACGTGCTCAGCGCGCACGTGTCGTCCGCGGATGTCGTTCAGCCATCCGTCGTTGGTTTCGCCGACCACGGGGTTGATCGAACGTACGGATTCGTTGCCCGGCAGCGCGAGCATCCACTCGGCCAGTGCGGCGGCTGCGTCCCATACGCTGAGCGTGTTCGTGAGCAGGATGGGCGTTTCCAACTGGCCGAGCTCCACGACCTGGGTTGAGCCAACGAGCTTGCCAAAGGCGTTGGCGATGTGCATCGCGGCGGCGACTTTTTCGCGGTACAGATTGCCGCTGTGGGGAAGAATAGCGGTGACACCCGTGCGAACTTCTTCGCCGGAGACGATCGTCGCGTGGCCGACGCGCACGCCGGCCACGTCGGTGATGGCATTCCACGGCCCGGGCTCGAACGAACCGGGAGCGATGCCAAGGTCCCGCGCGCGGGGTCGCGCCTCGGCCTGTGATTCGGCTGTGCGAACCGCCGGTGGTGGGCCCGCAACGATTCGCGTCCACGTTCCGCCTGCCAGTCCGCCTGCCAGGATGAAAACTCCGAACCAGCGCATCGCCTTACCTCCGTCAGGAAACGAGAAACTCCCTCGGCAGATTGTACGTCCATCGGCGGGAGCAGCACAGGGAACTTGCGCGGGCCGCAGAGCGATGGGGCGACCGTTGCGCATCTGAACTTCGCGGGATAGATTGGCGGCTGCAGTGCCTGGGCCTGGAGAAGGAGGAGAGATGCATCACACCCTCGCCACACTGTGCCTCTTCGTCTTGTCGGGCACCGGACTGGCTGTGCCCGCTGCCGCGCAGAGCCTGCACGAGGATTTGGCGACGCTGGTGGAGACGCCGGCGGTGACCGGCTACGAGCAGGCGCTGGCAGAGAAGATTCGCGAGCGCGCCCGCGCCGCCGGCTACGCGCTCGAACAGGACCACCTCGGCACGCTCTACGTCACCCTCGGCAGTGGCGCGCCGCACCGGCTCGTGGTTGCGCCGGTGGATGAGCCAGGCTACATCGTCAGCCACATCACCGACAACGGCTACCTGCGCGTGCAGCGGCTGCCGCAGTCCGGTGTCCATCCGCTGTTTGAACAGCTCCATGCGGCCCAGCCCGTGGTGATTCACACGCGGGAGGGCCGGTGGGTTTCCGGTGTAGTCGCCGGACTGTCCACGCACCTGCAGGGCGGGCGGCGGACTCCGCCGCGGGTCGCTCACCCGGATGAAGTGTATGTGGACATCGGCGCCGCCAGCGCCGAAGACGTTCGCAGGGCGGGTGTGGGTTTGCTGGACCCGATTGCGCTCGAGCGGCAGTTGCTCGTGATGGGCTTTGGCAAGGTGACGGCGCCGTATCTGGGGGACCGCTTCGGCGCGGCTGCGCTGCTCGAGTTGCTGCGGCGAGTGGACCGCACGCGCCTGCGCGGTACGCTGACGGTGGCGTTTCTCGCGCAGCAGTGGACGAACTCCCGCGGGCTCGACCGGTTGACGCAACGCATCCGCGCCGATGAGCTGGTTTATGTCGGCCGGCTGCGTCCACGCGGGGCCGGCACAGCAGCGATGCCGGAACCGGGTGCCGGCGTGCTGCTGGCCATGGAGCGGTCGGAAGCGGCGCCGGGTGGGTTTGCCGGAGAAATGGTTGCGCTTGCAGAAACGCACAAGATTCCGCTCCGGCCTGTGCCGGCGGCACCGCTGCCGCGGGCCAGCTACACCGGTGGGCCCGAGCTGCCCGCGCGCATGGTTCAGCTCTCGATTCCGTTGGCTTGGCCTGTGACGCCGGCGGAAATGCTCGATTTTGCCGACCTGGGTCAGCTCAGCGGTTTATTGGAAGCCTACGCCTCGGGAGAAATCAGGAACAGGGGTGCAGCGGGTGACGCCGCTTCCCCAGGAAACCGGTTGCCCGGTCGGCCGACAGCGGCGCCGCAGATGCCCGAGCTGCTCCGAAACCTGGTCGAAGCCTACGGTGTGAGCGGGCACGAGGGTCCGGTGCGGGAACGCATCGCCGATTTGCTGCCGCCCTGGGCCAAGCCGGAAACCGACGATGCTGGAAATCTGATTTTGCGCATCGGGGATGCGCCCGCAGGATCCCGCGTGCCGCGCATTGCGTTTGTCGCGCACATGGACGAGATTGGTTTCGTGGTGGAGTCGGTGGCACCGGATGGTCGGCTGGTGGTGCGGTCGCGCGGGGGAGGCATTCTGCAGTTCTTTGCGGGCCACGCCCTGCTCGTGCACACCGTGCAGGGGCCGCGCGCAGCTGTGCTGGAGCTGCCGGCAGGTTGGGAGGAGCCGGAATTCGACTGGCCGCGCGGGCCTGCCAGTGTGCTGCGCGTGGATGTAGGGGCGCGCACTCCGGAACAGGTCGCCGAGCTAGGCATCCGGGTCGGTGATTCGCTGACCGTGCCGAAAAAATACCGCCCGCTGTTCGGTACGCGAGCCAACGGGCGCAGCTTCGACGACCGCGTCGGCTCGGCGGCGTTGATTGCCGCGGCGTGGGCGCTCGGACCGAACCTGACCGGCCGTGAAGTCCTTCTGGCCTGGGTGACCGAAGAGGAAGTGGGCCTGCGCGGAGCGTTTGCGCTGGCCACACGGCTGGCGCGGGAAGGGCGCGCACCGGACTACGTTTTCGCCGTGGACACCTTTGTCAGTTCGGATTCGCCGCTCGAAGAGAAACGTTTCGGATACGGGGAAATCGGTAAAGGGTTCGTTGTGCGCGCGGTGGACAATTCCAATATTGTGCGCCGGGAGCTGGTGGACCGGGTCCTGGCCCTGGCGCAGCGGCATGGCATTCCCGCACAGTTTGGCGTGACCGGCGGCGGCAACGATGGGGCGGCGTTTTTGCGCAGCGGGACGGTGGATATTCCCCTTGGCTGGCCTCTGCGGTACTCGCACTCACCGGGTGAAGTGATTGACGTGCGCGACGCCGAAGCGCTGGCCCGGATGATCACTGTGCTCGCGCGCGAGTGGTAGCCGCCGGTGTTATTCCCGGTAGACCAGGCCCAGCACCGCTCCGACGAGCACGGTTTCGGCAAAGATGGCTGTGCCCCAGTGCAAGTAGAACGGGTAGTCCACGAACAGCATCTTGTTGAATGCCTGCGGCACCCAGCCGGCAATCAGGCCGAGCAGAACTCCAAAGACGATGCCGGTGGACAGGCGGGAAGCGCGGTTGCGGGCAAACAGCGCGTAGAACAGCGTGACCAGAGCCAGGTTCAAAGCCGTGGTCAGAAACATCCGCAGCCTGGGCTGCTCCGCAGGCGGTTTCAGCCAGTCGGCATGCTGGGCATGAAAATTCTCCAGCGCCAGGCCGAACACGGCGAACTCGAAGACCGTCGCAACCATCACGGCGGCCAGAAAGGCCCAGATCATTCGCTTGGTGTTGATCATCGTTAGTCCCTCCAACAGTCTACGGTGCCTGGTGATCCGGTTCGGGGCAAACGGCTGGTGCTTTTCTGTCACATTCCGGGCCGCGGGGGAAGGAAAAAAACCTGAGCCAGCCTATGGGCGCTGGGCCGGTGCAGGACTAGAATGAGTGCGCGTCCGGCGACGAGGTCGTCATGGCGATCAAGACCATTATCGAGCCGTTTCGAATCAAGACCGTCGAACCGATTCGCAAGACGACGCGGAAACAGCGCGAGGCGTTGTTGGAGGAAGCCGGCTACAACCTGTTTCTGGTTCCGGCGGAGTACATCCTGATCGATCTGCTGACGGATTCGGGGACCAACGCGATGTCCACCGAGCAGTGGGCCGCAATGATGCGCGGCGATGAGTCCTATGCCGGTTCGCCCAGCTTCACGCGTTTCCGAGACGCGGTGCAGTCCATTTTCGGTTTCCGACATGTGATCCCGACCCACCAAGGTCGCGCTGCCGAGCGGATTCTGTTCACCGTGATGTGTAAGAAGGGCGACGTGGTGCCCAACAACACGCACTTCGATACCACGCGGGCGAACTGCGAATTTGTGGGCGCCGAAGCCGTGGACCTCCCTGTGCCGGAGGCGCTCGCCCCTGCATCGCCCCATCCTTTCAAAGGAAACCTGGATACAGCGCGGCTGCGTGAGCTGATCGCGCGCGTCGGACGCGAGCGCATCCCGCTGGTGATGCTGACACTGACCAACAACTCCGGTGGCGGCCAGCCCGTCTCCATGGCCAACATCCGCGAGGTGAAGCAGATCTGCCGGGAACAGGGCATCCCGCTCTATCTGGATGCCTGCCGGTTTGCCGAAAACGCCTATTTCATCAAGCTGCGTGAGCCGGGCTATGCCCACAAGACCCCGCGCGAAATCGCCCGGGAGATGTTTTCCTATGCAGACGGCTGCACGATGTCCGCCAAGAAAGACGGATTGGCCAATATCGGCGGATTTCTGTGCACGAATGACGATGCGCTGGCCCAGCAGGAAAAGGACCTGTTGATTCTGACCGAGGGCTTCCCGACCTATGGCGGGTTGGCCGGTCGCGACCTGGAAGCGATTGCCGTGGGATTGAACGAAGCACTCGACGAGGAGTATCTGCACTACCGCATCGTTTCGACGGCCTATCTGGGCGAGCACATCGCCCGGGAAGGGGTGCCGATTGTGCAGCCGCCGGGCGGACACGCGATCTACATCGACGCCCGTGCGTTTCTGCCGCATATCCCGCCGAGCCAGTTTCCTGGTGTCGCGCTGGCCGCTGAGCTCTATCGCGAGGGTGGAGTGCGCTCGGTGGAAATCGGTACGCTGATGTTCGGCGAGCATGCGACGATGGATCTGGTGCGGCTGGCGATCCCCCGGCGCGTCTACACACAAAGCCATATCGACTACGTGGTGGAAGTGGTCCTGGAGGTGTGGAACCGGCGGGAACAGGTGCGCGGGCTGGAGTTGACCTACCAGGCGCCGTTTCTCCGCCATTTCACCGCGCGGTTCCGGCCTGCGGAGGCTGCCGGTCCAGCGGGCCCGGCTTCTGCTTCTTAGGCGGTGCGTCCGGCTGCACGGGCCGGGGCCTCTGTTATAATCCGCGCGAATTGACCAGCTCGATTGCGGGAGATGCCTGGTGGTTTCTTCGAGCGCGCCGCGGACGATCCCTGCCTTTCAGCCAGCGCGATTTATTGCCATCGAGGGCCCGATCCGGGTGGGCAAGAGCACGCTGGCCCGGTTTCTGGCGGAAAAGTTGCACGCCCGGCGTGTCTTCGACTGTGAAGACAATCCTTTCCTGCGCGACTATTACGAGGAGAAGCCGGGGGCGGCGTTTCGCACGCAGATGTACTTTCTGTTTGAACGCCAGCGCCGGCTGCGCGAAGTGAACTGGGACGCCCCGGGCACGGTGGTGAGCGATTTCCTCTTCGAGAAGGACAAGATTTTTGCCTATCTGAGCCTGGACGACGCGGAGCTGAAGCTCTACGAGCGCTACTACGATCTGTTTGCCGCGGGCCTGCCACGCCCGGATCTGGTGATCTATCTGCAGGCCCGACCGGACGTGCTCGAGCAACGGGTGCGCAAAAAGGCCGATCCGGCCGAAGTGCAGCTTTCGCGCGAGTACCTGGTGCAGGTGTCGCAAGCCTATGAACATTTCTTCTTCCGCTACACGGCTTCCGATTTGCTGGTGGTGAACACCTCGGAGATCGATTTCGTGGAGCGCAACCAGGACCTGCAGGAGTTGTTGCGGAGGCTGCAGCAGCCGGTCAAGGGTACCCAGTATTTCCTTCCTCTGGGTCTGGGCCCGCAGGAAGGCTGAGCCGCAGGCAACGCGGCGATGGGATGGACGCTGACGTGGACGCAGGCGGGTTCGGCATGCCCGTCTCGGCGTGTCCGGGCGGTTCGGTTGCGCCGTCCGGGCAATGGAATCAGCACAAGGAGGAAATGAACATGAAGGACTGGACGCGACGACGATTTTTTCTGGCGTCACTGGCGAGCGGGCTGGTTGCCGGGGTGAGCCGCCTGATGGGTACGTCCGAAGCAAAAGCAGCGCAGGGCCCAGTGGAAGCGGGTGTGGTGTCCCAGGGCCAGCGTCCGCTGATGGTGTCCAGTGCGAACGGCCTGCGTGCGCTCGACCGCGGCATGGCCATTCTGCAACAGGGCGGCGATCCGCTCGATGCGGTGCTGGCGACAGTGAACGTGGTCGAGGACGACCCGAACGACACCTCGGTGGGCTACGGGGGCCTGCCGAACGAAGACGGCGCTGTTGAGCTGGACGCCAGCGTCATGCATGGTCCGACGCGGCGTGCCGGCGCAGTCGCCTCCCTGCGGGAGATCAAGAATCCTTCCCGGGTCGCCCGGCTGGTGATGGAACGCACCGATCATGTTCTGCTGGTGGGTGCGGGTGCGCTGCGCTTTGCGGAAGCGCACGGATTCGAGCGCCAGAACCTGCTGACCGAACGAGCACGCACGGCCTGGCTGGCCTGGAAGGAATCCATGAGCGACCGCGATAGCTGGGGGCCTGGGTTGGACAGTCCGGAGTGGCGGGAGCGCACCGCCCAGCTGCTGCCTGCGGGGCTTTCCGATGCGGAGCGCGAGGAATGGTTGGCGTGGATTCGTGAGGTGGTTCTGCATCCGCCCACGGGCACGATCAATTGTCTGGCAGTGGATGGCCGCGGGAACCTGGCGGGCACAACGACGACGTCCGGGCTGGCTTGGAAGATTGCCGGGCGCGTAGGCGATTCGCCCCTGATCGGGGCCGGGCTGTATGTGGACAACGATGTGGGCGCGGCCGGTTCGACCGGACGCGGCGAGGAGTGCATCAAGGTGAATGGCGCGCACACCGTTGTGGAGATGATGCGGCAGGGAAAGACGCCGACCGAAGCCTGTCTGGAGGCGCTGCACCGCGTCGCCCGCAACTACGGAAACGATCGCGCGCGGCTGCGCCGGTTCCATCTGTTGTTCTACGCGCTGAATAAAGACGGCGTGCATGGCGGGGCTTCGCTGTGGGGTGCGGCTCGTGGAGGGCGTCCGCGCCAGTATGCGGTTCACGATGGCACGGCCGCGCGGCTGGTGGATTGTGCCGCACTGTTGGAAGGTGCCGAAGCGTAATTGCGGCGCTGCACGGTCGGTTGCGCTCAAGCCGCCTGTGGGGGCGCAGGTCGAGGCGGGTTGCGATGGAACGCGTCAATGTGGTCATTGTGGGCGCCGGCGTGGTGGGGTGCGCAACGGCACTGGCCCTGGCGCACCACCACAGCGACGTCTTTGTCGTCGAACAGCTGCCCAGGCCGGGCATGCTGACGAGCACGCGGAACAGCGGTGTGATCCATTCCGGCGTGTACTACCCCACCGGTTCGCTGAAGGCACGACACTGTGTGCGGGGCAACCGGTTGCTCTACGAGTTCTGCGCGGCGCACGGCGTCCCGCATCGCCGGACGGGAAAAGTCATTGTGGCCTCAGACGCCAGCGAGACAGCGGAGCTGGACGCGCTGCGCCGACTCGGGGAAGCCAACGGTGTCGAGGGATTGCGCATTCTAGACCGTGCGGCTCTGAAACAGCGGGAGCCGCATGTGCAGGGGGTGGCTGCGCTCGAGATTGACTCGACGGGCATTGTTTCCAGTGAAGAGCTGGTCAAGACCTTGGCGCGCCTGGCCGTTCAGCACGGGGCCCATCTGCTCCTGCACACGCGAGTGACGCGGCTGGAGCCGGCCGGAACAGCCGTTCGCGTCTGGATGCGTACGGGCGAGGACAGCGCAGCGACAGAAGAGGAGGTGGTAGAAACCCGCTGCCTGGTGAACAGCGCGGGCCTGTTTGCCGACGAGGTGGCGGCCCTGCTCGGCAACACCCGCTGGCGAATCTATCCGGTGCGTGGCGAATATTGCGAACTGGCGCGGTCGAAGGCGCACCTGATTGCCGGGCTGGTCTATCCGCTACCGCACCCGGAGGGATTGAGCCTGGGCGTTCACTTCACGCGTACCCTGCACGGTACCGTGCTGGTAGGGCCGACAGCGCGCTACATCGAAGACAAGAACGATTACGAACGGGACCGCGAACCGGTCGAGGAGTTTGCCCGACGGGCCAAGTTGCTGGTGCCAGAGATCGAACCGAACGACCTGACACCGGCGTATTCCGGGATTCGGCCCAAACTCGTTCCCCCGGGGCCGAAGCCGGCGGGAAAGGGTTTTGCGGATTTTGTCATTGCACCAGACCCGCAGTTTCCTCAGGTGATCCATCTGATGGGTATCGAGTCGCCGGGGTTGACCGCCGCACCGTCGATCGCCGAGCAGGTGCGCGAGATGGTGGCCGCAGTGTTGGGCTAGGGATGGCGATCCGCTCCAGGGATCAGGCGGCAGGCGGTTGTTCTTGGTTTGGCGGCTCGGTCGGTTCCGCGTGGGTTTGACTGCGACCAGTCGGGACCGTGTGTGCGGCCGCTGTCCCTCCCTGCAAGACCTCCAGCGCACGGCGGACGAGTGGATCGTCCTGATAACTGCGGCGCTCGCGGGTTGCGGCGGACGCGGTCTCCTCGGCCGAAGACGCAAATTCCACGGTGGGGGCAACGCCTTCGTCAAGAATCGGCTTGCCGTCCGGGGTGTAGTACTTGGCCACGGTCAGAATCAGTGCGGCGCCATCTTCGAGCGGGAGCAGGCGCTGCTCAGAAGCGGAGCCGAAACTGCGGGTGCCGAGGGTCTGGCCCCGCTGATTTCCGGCAATGGCGGCGGCCAGGATCTCCGCCGGACCCGATGTGCTGTTGGAGATCAGCACCGCCATGGGATGGGGCCAGACGACACGCGCCGGATCCGCAGCGAATTCCCGGTTGTCGAATTTCTGACCCCGCAAGCTGGCAATCTTTCCGGACGGGAGAAACAGGCGCGCGGCGGAGATGGCTTCAGCATTCTCGCCCAGCGCACAGTCGCGCAGGTCCAGAATCAACTGACGCACACCCTGACGGTCAAACTGAACGAGCTGCTCGCGCAGCTCCGCGACAAGGGCGGCCGTCAGCGCAGGGATGCGGAGGAACCCCGTGACAGCTCCGGAGTGGTCCGACCCCATCGGGAATCGTTCGACATGCAGTTGGGGCGGGGACAGCCGCGCGAGCGTGAGGGTCAGCTCGAGCGGTTCCGTGGCGGCACGGCGCACGACGGAAACCCGCACCGTGCTACCGGGTTCGCCCGCAAGTAAATTTTCCGCCTGGCCAACGGACATCTCGCGCGTGGTGAACCCCGCAATGGATTCCAGCACATCGCCGTGCTGCAGACCGGCTTTTTCCGCCGGGCTGCCGGGAAGCACGGAAACCACAGCGATGTAGCCGAAGCGCTTGGAAAGCGCCAACCCGGATTCCCCGACGGCGCCCGCGGCTTTTTTCGCCTTGTACTCAGCGAATTCGGCGGGGCTCATGTAACTGGAGTACGGGTCCAGCGCCTCGAGCAGCCCGTGCAGGGCACCGGCCGTGACCGAGCGCAGGTCCGGCTCTTCGACATAGTCCTGGTGGATGTGTTGGAGGACCTCACTGAACACCGTCAGTGAACGATAAGCGCGCTCGTTGGCCGCCTGGCCAAGCACATACCCGAAGGCCACATAGCCGAAAACGAACAGAGAAACTACCAGGACGACAATCCGGGTTTGTCGGTTCATCGGTTTCGCCTCGCCGGCTCCTTCGGCATTATAGCATCGCTGCCGATAGCTCGCTGGAGCTTTTCCGGGCCGGCTTGCTTGCGCCGGCCGCACCGATACGATGCGTTTCTAGGCGGGCAGGTTCCAGGAGCCTTTTCGGTGTGGCCCGCTCCTCCGACGATGGTTTACACGGCGGTGTGTGACTCGCCGGGTTCGCAGGCGGCCGCGGGTTCGACAGCGGTCAGGTAAGTCTGTGAGATGCGGTCTTGCCAGGTGAGCCGGTCTTCATCCCACAAAGCCCACAGGAAACCCAGGCACAAGGACAGACCCGAAACCGCATAGCCGAAACAGCGCCACAGAAGCTGGCGGTCCTGCGGCGCCATGCCGGAGAAATCCACCACGCGCAGTCCGCGCAGGTGCATGCCCGGCGTGGCACCGGCAAAAAAAGTGAACAGACTGAAATAGAGCAGATAGAAAAGGAACAACGCACCGGCATAGATGGCCACCGGCAGCTTGCCCAGAGGAGTTTCTCCACCGGCCAGGCGGAAGATCAGCAGAAAGCCGGCAAAGCCCAGGACGATGAAGAACGCGTCGAGTAGTCCTGCCCAGCAGCGTTGAGACATTTCGGCCACCGGTGCCGTGGTGCGGTCGGGACGGAGCAGGAATTCTTCGGCGACCAGGAAATTGAGCTTCGGTTGCTCCACTTCAATGGCGATGCCGAAGGAGTTTTCCTCACGCGATTTCTTTCTTGCTGGCGGGCGCGGTGCGGCTTCGCTCGGGGAGGAGGTCCCGTGAAGCGGCCCGGCCGCAAAGGGCAGAGGATGCTGTTCTGCGTCGGAACGGGTGTCCCGGCGGCGGCTACGGTATGCCGCCAGACGTCGGACCACCTCCTGACGCCAATCGGATGTCGAGGGAGCCACGGCTACGGGCTCGGCTTCGGGTTCCGCCGCAGCGAGCGGTGCACGGCAGGCGTAGCACTCCGTGGCCAGTTCGCTGTTGAAGACTTTGCAGTTTGGACAGATCTGGTACACGGCTCGTTTTTGCGCTGCAGATGTCCCGGAGGGACCTACCGATGCTAGCAACTTTGTGTGAGGAGAGCGGCGGGTTGGGACGGACGTGTCGCGAAACAGATACCCCGATGGAATGGGAGCCGCGCGCATACCGGACTTCCGCTGCAGCTTTTCGCCGCCGGAGCCGGCGTGCTAGGCTAACCTGTTTTTGCTTCCCGGCCCGATCATGTGGCGGTGGAAATGCGGTGCGCTGTTCGTTTGCGATGGTTGTACCGGCTCGTCTGGTTCGGATTGGTGCTGAGCCTGCCGGTCTGTGCGCAGCTGCGTGTGCCCGCTGCCGGCGAGCTGGCTGAACTGCGCGCACGCCAGCAACGGCTGGAAGGCACGGTCTACCACGCCGAGGGTGACGTGGAAATCCGCTACGGGGACCTGGAATTGCGCGCCGACCGGCTGCAGTACGACACCGGAACCGGCGAGCTGGTTGCCGATGGCAACATCCGGTTTACGCAGCAGGACCAGCACCTTGAGGCGGAAACCATCCACTACAATCTGAAAACCGGCCGCGGCCGCCTGCAGGGAGTGCGTGGCAGCATCCGCTTTCAACGGGAGCCGAGCCCCGTGTTGCTGGTGAGCGTGCATCCACTGTACTTTGAGGCGCGCGAGGTAGAACGAACCGGCACGCGCAGCTTTGTGGTGAGAGATGCCTGGCTGACCGTCTGCGAGCCCGAGCGTCCCAAGTGGCAGTTCTTTGCGCCCGAGGCACGCATCGAACTGGGCGACAAGGTCGTGCTGCTGCACGCCAACTTTCGTATCTTCCGGATTCCACTGATCTATCTTCCCTATGCGACCGCCCCGATTGCCGAGCGGCCGCGGCAGTCTGGCTTCCTGATCCCCACCGTGGGCAACAAGTCGCAGAAAGGATTCGTGCTCGGGAATTCGTTTTACTGGGCGCCGGCGGACTGGGCGGATCTGACGCTGGGGGTGGAGTGGATGAGCCGGCGCGGGTTCGGGCATCTGGGTGAGATGCGTCTGTGGCCGTGGGAGCAGGTGCGCGTCAATGCCTCCTACTTTGCTGTGCTAGACCGCGGACTGGCGACCCTGGGGGGCACCCGGATCAAACAGGGCGGCTACCAGAGCCGGTTCGAGCTGGACGCACACTTGCCACACGGCTGGCGCGCCGTGGCCGATGTGAATCAGCTTTCCTCGCTCACCTTTCGGCTGGTGTTTGCGGAAACCTTCGATCAGGCGGCCCGGTCCGAGGTGCGCAGCACGGCTTCGCTGACGAACAATTTCCGTGGCTTCAGTCTGGGTTTTGCCATGCGGCGGTACAAAAATTTTCTGAGTGCGGTGCCGGAGCAAGCCGTAGTGCTGCGCACAGCGCCCGGTGCGCGTTTCAGTTCGGTCGAGCAGGCTCCCTGGCGGCGCGTGCCGATCTATTTCGGATTCCACGCCGCCGTGGATGCCGTGCATCGCAGCGACCCGCTGTTGGAAACGCCGGAAGCTGTCCAGCGGAGCGAGCTGGCTCCGCGCGTGACGATTCCGTTGCGCTGGGGCCCGTGGCTGGGCGTTCGCTCAACGGTTCTGCTTCGCACAACCCGCTACAGCATTTCGCAAGACCCCGCGGTCGGAGGCGGTCTGAGCGGCGCACCGGTGCGGCGCACTACGGCCGAGGTCACCGTGGATGCGCGCCCGCCCGCGCTGGCGCGCATCTGGGAGGGGACGCGCACGAAATGGAAACATGTGATCGCGCCCGGGATCGTGTACCGATACGTGAACGGCGTCAACCAGTTCGGGCGATTTCTCCGCTTCGACGAAAACGATCTGCTGACCGATACGAACGAGGTCGAGTACGGAATTGTGCAGCGACTCTACCGCCGCTCCGGGACGGAAACCACAGAATGGCTGAGCTGGCGCGTGGCCCAGAAGTACTATCTGGACAAGACGTTTGGCGGTGCGCTAGTGCCCGGCCGTCGCAACGTGTTTGCGGCGCTGTACTCGATCACGCCGTTTGCCTTTGCCGATCAGCCCCGACGGTTTTCTCCCCTGGTGAGCGATTTGAAGGTTACTCCCGGCGGTGCGTACGATGCGCAGTTCCGGGTGGATTACGACCCCACACGCAGGAAACTGACCGCTGTGGGCACGCTGGTCAAACTGCGGCCCCGCGGGGAAGCCTTCCTCACGCTGGCGCACTTTGCGACACGCGCCGATCCGGTTTTGCAGCCGCTCTCCAATCAGATTCGCGCGTTGGTGGGGTATGGCGAGCTGGCGCGGCGGGGTTTCAATTTTGCGTTCGGACTCAGCTACGACGTCAATCGCGATTTCTTCCAGAATACGGTCGTGCAGGTGAGCTACAACGGTGCCTGCTGCGGCATCGGCTTTGAGTATCGGCGCCTGGCTCTGGGGCCGGTCCGCAGCGACAACCAGTTTCGTGTATCGTTGTTGATCGCGAACCTGGGAACCGTCGGCACGGTGCGACGGCGCGAGACGATTTTCTGAACGAAGGTTTTCAGCGCGAACGCAAGCGAAACGCTGCAGGAGCCGCCGGTGCGGGGACGGGAACTGGCGTTTTCTTCGATTGCGGAGCTGGCTGGTTTGATTCGTTCGCGTCGGGTGTCGCCGGTGGAGCTGGTCGAGGCGATGCTGGCGCGGGTGGAGCACCTGAACCCGCAGCTGCAGGCCTACCTGACCGTGACCGGTGAGCTGGCCCGTGCCCAGGCCCGCGCGGCGGAGGCGGAAATCCGGCGCGGACGCTGGCGCGGGCCCCTGCACGGCATCCCGATTGCGTTGAAAGACAACATCCAAACAGGGGGGATCCGCACCACGGCCGGCGCCAGGTTTCTTGCAGAATTTGTGCCGGCGGAAGATGCCGCCGTCGTCGCAAGGCTGCAGCGCGCCGGCGCAGTGCTGCTGGGCAAGACCAATCTGCACGAATTCGCTTATGGCGTGACGACCGAGAATCCGCACTATGGCACCACGCGTAACCCGTGGGATGTGCACCGCATTGCGGGTGGTTCCAGCGGGGGTGCGGCCGCGGCGGTGGCCGCGGGACTGGCCTTCGCGTCGGTGGGCACCGACACGGGCGGCTCGATCCGCATTCCGGCTGCGCTGTGCGGAATCACGGGGCTGAAACCGACCTACGGTCGCGTGAGCCTTTGGGGAGTCGTCCCTTTGGCGCCCAGCCTGGACCATGTGGGGCCGCTGGCACGCAGCGTAGAAGATGTGGCCATTCTGCTCGGAGCCATCGCGGGCTGGGACCGTCGCGACCCGGCTTCTGTGCGGCGTCCGGTGTCGGATTTTTATGCCGCGTTGCAGGGCCGGCAATCTCGGGGCAAGCCGCTGCGGGGGCTCCGGCTCGGCCTCGCCCGGAACTTTTTTCTGGCGCAGGTGCAGTCTGAGGTGGCCCAAAGCTTTTGGGCGGCTGTCGAGCAGTTTGCGAAGCTGGGGGCAGATGTGGTGGATGTCCATCTTCCCCGACTGGCCGATGCGGAAGAGGCCGGCACGACGATTTCGCTGGCCGAAGCAACATGGGCCCACCAGCAGGCAGGATACTTTCCCGCACATGCAGAAGCCTACAGCGCAGAGGTGCGCAAGCGGATCGAGCTGGGCGCGGAGGTACGTGCGGTGGACTATCTGGTCGCGCGTGAGAGGCAACGGCAATTGCAGAACGAGTTGGCCGAAGTGTTCGTGCGTGTCCATGCGCTGCTGGCTCCCACCGTGCCGGTCGTGGCGCCGCGACCGGGTACACAGGTGGTGGTTCTGGCCGGGCGGGAGGAAACTGTGCGGACGGCGTTGTTGCGGTTCAACCGACCGTCCAACCTGGCGGGTTGTCCGGCGGTGTCGGTCCCCTGCGGGTTTGCCGAGGGATTGCCCGTGGGACTGCAACTCGTCGGCCGCTGGTGGGAGGAAGCCGAACTGTTGCGTCTGGCGCATGCCTATCAGCAGGCGACGGGATTTCATCGGCAACGGCCACCACTGGATGCCTAGGGATTGCATGGTGCGGACGGCAGATTTGCCAATGAGGGAAAGAAGATGACGACTCGAGTTTCCCGGGTGGGCTTGCTGGTTGCCTTGCTGTGGCTGGCGGTGGGCGGTGGCCTGCTGCCTCAGGCCACCGGAAGATTTTTTGTGCTCCTGACGAACGACGACGGCTACGACGCCCCCGGCCTGCATGCCTTGGTCGAGGCGTTTCGTTCGCGCGCGGAGATTGTGGTGGCCGCGCCGGCAACGCAGCAGAGCGGCAAGGGGCACAGCATCACCACTTCCGCCGAGCCGATTTTTCTCCAGGAGCACCGCCAGACGGACGGCGCGCTCTGGTATGCCATCGAAGCACCCCCCGCCACCTGCGTGCGGCTGGCTGTGGAAAGCCTGCTGCCGCGCCGACCGGATCTGGTCATCAGCGGGATCAATCGCGGTGAGAATCTGGGCCTGACCGTTTATCTCTCCGGGACAGTGGGCGCGGCGCGGGAAGCGGCCATTGTCGGCCTGCCGGCGATTGCCGTTTCGATACGCGGCAACCGCTCGGAGGACTATGCCGCAGCGGCGGCCTATGTGCGGGAACTGGTCGAGCAATTGCGGCAGAGGCAGGCCCTGCGGGCCGGACTGTTCCTGAACGTGAACGTCCCGGCCGGAGAGCGGCGCGGGGTGCGCGTTGCGCGGCTCAGCCTGCGGGCGACGCATGAGGACTACGAACGGCGCGAAAGTCCGCGGGGCCGAGTCTATTTCTGGTCGCGGTGGCGTCCGCTCGAGGACGATGCGGAGGGCACCGATGTGTGGGCCTTTGCACGGGGCTACATTACGTTGACGCCGATGACCCTGGATGTGACCGATGTGTCGGCGCTCGATGCGCTGCGCAGCCTGCAAGTACAGGAAACGACCGGGGCGGCCCGTTAGGCGGGAGACCGTGGGAGCGAACACGCCGCGTTTGAATCTTGGGCGGCCCGGAATGCGTCCTAAGAAAGGCGCTGGATATGCGAAAATAGCCGGCGCGGCGATGCTGCAATAACCGAATTCGGCATCCAACGCACAGAACGAGGCATTCGGATGGACATATCGTTGGTGGCAGCTCTGGTGGCCGGAGTGGTTTCCTTCCTTTCTCCTTGTGTACTGCCGTTGGTGCCTGGATATGTTTCCATGCTGTCGGGCATCGGGGTGGAACAGTTGAAGCGCGGGGAAGGGCCGCGGGGTTCGATCTTGGCTTCTTCGCTGGCGTTTGTGTTCGGGTTTTCGATGGTGTTCATCGCGTTCGGGGCTTCGGCCAGCGCTGTGGGTCGGTTTCTGGTGAGCCACAAGAATCTGCTGGCGCCCGTGGCCGGTGCGATTGTGATTCTGTTTGGCCTGCACCTGGTGGGCGTGCTGGGAAAGCTGAGGCAGCGAGTGGGCCTGCTGATTGGGGCAGCACTCGCCCTGGTCGGTGTGCTGGCAGGCGCCGGGGTGGGTCTCCCGCTGCAGGCTTTGCACTATTTTTCGCTGGCCGCGGTTTTTCTGGCCGGGCCGTTGCTCGGGCAGTGGATGAACCGGGAAGCGCGGCTGAGCCGTGTGGGCGGGCAGCCCGGCATCCTGGGGGGATTTCTGCTGGGGTTTGCGTTTGCCTTTGGCTGGACGCCGTGCATCGGGCCGATTCTGGCCGGAGTGTTGACGCTGGCGGCCACGAAAGAGACCATCGGGCAGGGCGTATTTCTGCTGGCGGTTTATTCGGCGGGCCTGGCGGTTCCTTTTCTGCTCACCGCGCTGGGCATCAGCCATTTCTTGCGGTTCTATCAGGGCTTCCGTCGTCATCTGCACGCGGTCGAGGTCGGCAGCGGGATGCTGTTGTTGTTCGTGGGCGCACTGATCTTCACCAACCGGCTGGGTTGGCTGGCAGGTCAGTTTGCCTTCTTGAATGATCTCGTGCTCTGGTTGGAGAAGAGTTTGACGGGCAGTTGAAGGCGTTTTTGTCTCTGCAGGAAGGAGAGCGAATCCATGCGTGTGTTCGGGACCTTGTTGCTGGCCGCCTTGCTGATGGCAGTGCTGCAGGCCGGCTGTAGCCGGGGGACGAATCCCTCCGCGGAAGCGGCCGAGGTGGAATTGATCGACCTGCGCGGCGGCCCCATTGATCTGGAGATGTACAAGGGCAAGGTGGTTCTCGTGAATTTTTGGGCCACGTGGTGCGCGCCCTGTCGGGTGGAGATTCCCTGGCTGATTGCGTTTCAGCAGAAGTATGCCGGGCGCGGGTTCACCGTGCTGGGCGTGGCCATGGACGAAGAGGGTCGTGAGGCCGTGGCTCCCTATGTGGAGCAGGAGCGATTCGAAGTGAACGGGCGCCAGGTGGCCATCAACTACCCGATTCTGCTGGGCGGTGAAGCGGTCGAGAGGCAGTTCGACGGACTCATAGGGTTGCCGACCAGCGTGCTGATTGATCGCGAAGGCCGGCGGGTCCGGCGCGTGATCGGTCTGATTGATCACAACCGACTGGCGGAAGAGATCGAGAAGCTCCTCGGGGATCGTGGCGGCAGCGCATCACCGGCGCAAGAGCAGGGTCCGGGCCAGTAGCCCTGGTTTCCGCGCAGCAGCGGGCTGGCCGGGAAGATTCAACGCCGACAACAGGGGATGCTGAGGCACCGGGCCCGTTCGTGCTCCCGGGCCCCAGCGGGTCCCTTTGCCCGCCCGACTGTCCACAGCCGCGAGTGTGGTAGCGTTCCGCAGGGGCGGGTGGTTTGAACGCCCGGTTCTGGCTACGGAGCTTTCGTTGCCCCGATGATTTGTTTGACAAACGCGGTGACGTCGGCCCAGGCCACGCGGGCCTGCTCAGCGTTGTAGCGGTTCGGCGCGGTGAAGTTCATGAAGGCGTGCTGCGTGCCCGGGTAGACGCGCCGCGTGTAGGGCTTGCCGAGTTCCCGCATCCGCGCTTCCACTTCTTCCATACGGGCATTGATCCGGGGATCGTCTTCCGCATAGACAGCAAAGACGGGGCAAGCAATCTGCTCCAGCCGCTCCAGGGGCGGAGCGGCGCCATAGAAGGGAATGGCGAAGGCAATCGCGTTCGATTCGGTGGCGAAGAAATAGGTCTGGCCGCCGCCCCAGCAGAAGCCGGAGACTCCGATTTTGTCGCGGCGGACATCCGGGCGGGATTGCAGATAGCGAACCGCGCCGTGCAGATCGGTCATGACGCCGTCGCGCTGCAGACGGCCGATGCCTTCGCGGGCCGCATCCATGGAGTCGAAACTGGCGGTGCCACCCAGACGGGAGAGGAAATCCGGGGCGAGCGCCAGCAGGCCTTCGGTGGCCCAGCGCTGGGCGATGTCCAGCACGAACTCGGTCAACCCTCGGTTTTCGTGAATCACGACGATCGCGGCAAACGGGGCGCCGACTTGCGGCTGAGCCAGGTAGGCGCCGACTTCCACGCCCTCCTCGCTGGGGTACTTCACCCATTCGGTCACGACCGACGCCGGGCGCCGTTGCTCGCCGGCGGCGATGGACTGTTTCGGCGTCTGGGTCTGTGGGTCGGGCCAGTCGTACGCTTCCCACTCGAAGGCGAAGCCTTCGGTGAGCATGATTTCGTGGGCCAGGACGAGGCTGCCCGTCAGATACGCCAGCTTTTGAAAGAATTCGCGGCGCGAGATCGCTCCGCTCCGATAGCTCTGTTTGAGCGCTTCCAAAGCGAAGGCCGGGACAGGTTGCACGGTTCACCTCCGGGAGGTCGAAACGAAATGCAGTCCGCGGGAGCCCAGCAAGACGTTCTGGGAACGGCTTGCTGCTCACCCGGGGTTGCTGTAGGCTGAAGTGGCCATGGACGAACTGGATTTTCGCAAAAAATCGGAGGCTGTGCTCGAAAATCTTCGCCGGCGCCTGCTGGCCCTGGCCGATCAGTTCGACTTCGAAGTGGAAGGGGAAGGTGGAAAGCTGGAACTGGTGTTTGAGGAGCCGGAGCCGACCCGGTGCGTAATCAGTCCGAACACGCCGGCGCGGCAGATCTGGATTTCAGCTCTGGCGACGAGCTTCAAGCTGGGCTGGTCGGAAGCCGTTGGCGACTTTGTGCTGGAACGAAGCGGCGAGACCTTGTCCCAACTGATGAGCCGCATCCTGAGCCAGCAGCTCGGTACCCAGGTGGTCGTCTAAGCCCGTCGCGTGGCCCGAGGGCCTGTTTTTCGGCCGTCGTTGCTCCCCTCTGTTCGGAACCGGTTCCAGGAAAGCGGGGTGGGATTTTTCGGACTTGAGTGTGTGGTTGAAATCTTGTCCCGTCACGGCCCAGCGAGCAGGAAATACCTCAACGGTTTCTGACGACCCACGCTACCGGGGTTCGGCTTGGTCAGAGTTGTGGGCCTCGTGCGATGGTCACGGTTTCGGGAAGGCGGTTACGGCGCGGCGCAGACGCGCTAGGACGCGCGACTGGCCGAGGGCGGCCATGGTATGGAACAGAGGCGGTGCCACGGCACGGCCGACAAGGGCAACACGGGCTGCGTTGATCAGCAGGGCAGCTTTGACGCCGTGCTGCTCGGCCAGAGTGCGCAGGGCCTGCTCGCAGGAGTCGTGGTTCCATTCGGGGAGTTTTTCCAGACGTGCGGCCAGCGTTTCGAGGAGTTCGGGGACACGCTCGTCCTTCCAGAATTTTTCGATGGCGGCGGCTTCGTAGTCGAAGTCGTCGGCGAAGAACGCACGCGCCCAGCCTGTGAAATCCTTCAGGAATCGCGTGCGTGGGCGGATCAGGTCCAGGGTCTGCAGGAACCATTCCCGCCGGCGGTCGGCCCATTCTGGCTGCCAGAGGCCCGCCCGCTGCAGCTCTTCGGCGACGTAGGGGGCCAGCTCCTCGACGGGAAGCCGCTGCAGGTACTGCGTGTTGAACCATTCCAGCTTGGAGCGATCAAAGACGGCGTTTGTGCGGCTCACGCCAGCCAGCGAAAAACGCCGGATCAGGTCGGCGGTGCGGATGAATTCGGTGTCGTCACCGGGAGACCAACCGAGCAGCGCGAGAAAGTTGCGAAAGGCTTCCGGCAGAAATCCTTCTTCAGCGTACGCGGTCACGCTGGTGGCCCCGTGACGTTTGGAGAGGCGCGTGCGGTCGGGGCCGAGGATCAAGGGCACGTGCGCGAAGACCGGAGGCGTTGCACCCAGGGCGCGATACAGCAGGACCTGCTTGGGGGTGTTCGAAAGATGGTCGGCGCCGCGGATGACGTGGGTGATGCGCATCGCGATGTCGTCCACGACCGCGCCGAGCTGGTAGGTCGGCAAGCCGGTCGAACGCAGCAGGACAAAGTCTTCAATCTCCTGATTGGCCACCGCGCGCCGGCCGAAGACCGCGTCGTCGAACTCCGTGCTGCCTTCTTCCGGGGTGCGGAAACGGATGGCCCAGGGCAGACCCTGCCGTTGCTTTTCGGCACGCTCGGCGGCGGTCAGGTGGCGGCAGGTGCCCGGGTATTTGCGGATGGGTTTGTGCGGCTCGGCATCGGAGTCTTCGGCGAGATCGCCGCCTGCGGACTGCGCCGGAGGACAAAAACAAGGATACGCCGCACCGGTGGCGACCAGTTTTTCGGCGGCCTGTTGGTATAAGGCGAGTCGCTGGGACTGGAAGATGGGCCCTTCATCCCAGTCGAGTCCGAGCCAGCGCAGCCCTTGCAAGATGCCCTCCACCAGTTCCGGGCGGTTGCGTTCAACGTCGGTGTCTTCGATGCGGAGGATGAATGTACCGCCTTGATTGCGGGCAAACAGCCAGTTGAACAGGGCCGTGCGGGCTCCGCCGACATGCAAGTACCCGGTCGGGGAAGGTGCGAAACGCACGCGGGGTGGCTGCGACGAGTGCATCGATGTAGCTCCGCTCTGCTGGCGAAAAAAACATCTTAGCGGAACGGAAATGGAAAATCGAGGAAGACGCCGGCAACAGGAATGTTCTTGCGAAGTTACCCCAGGTTTCTTGACCGCCGGAGCGACGCTGGCTATAGTCGCGGCGAGGGGCAACGAAGCGCGAGAGGGAATCCCTGCTTAGCGATCTCCAAACCGTTGTGCCGGCTCCTGCCATGCCGCATCCCAGAGTGGGATTGCGCTTTCAGGTTGTGTGGTGTTCAGCTGGCTGATCCCGGCGGAGATCTTCACGGGGTAGCGGTTTGTCCGTGACGTGGACATTGGAAAACGTTGTCGCGCTGGCGCTGTTTCTGATCGCTAGCCTGCTCGCTGGTCTTTTTGTGCACATCTACGGGGTGAAGCGCCAGCGACACACGTTGTTCTGGGCTGCGGGTTGGAGCGCGCTGGCTCTGCACTATCTGGTTCCGACTCTGGCCGTTTGGACGGGCCCGGGGGGCTGGCAAGAGCCAGTCCGTGTCTGGCTGATTGCGGTCGCGGTGCTTCTACTGTTCAACGCGGCACAGAGTTACACCCAGCGGCAGCCGAAGATCCGATTGGCCGTGGGCGGTGCAGCGGCTTTTGCCGTCTGGGCAACTGCACATGGGCTTGGCCATCTACAGGTGCCTGCCGAATTCGGGATTTCTTTTTTGCTGTTCGGTGTTGGCTGGACCTTCTGGTGCGAAGGTCGGGGTCAGCAGACCCTGGCGGACAAACTGCTGGCAGCGGGCTTTTTGGCCTGGGGAGGGCTGCTGTTGGCGGGAGTGTTCCGCACGCCGCTGCTGGAGTGGGTTGGGCGCACGCCCAGCGTGTTTTCGGCACAACGGCTGTGGCTCGCGGCGGCGGTTCCTCAGATGATGGTGGCCGTGCTGATGGTGATGGCCCTGTACGAGGAGGAAAAACGGCGCGTCGAACGGAACATGCTGGCGCTTTCCGGCCTGAACCTGGCCACCTCCAGCTTCATGGGCAGCGAGATTCAGCGGATGCTGGCGCAGGCGCTGGAACGGATGCTGACGGTGGTGCGCATTCCTTCGGGAGCGCTGTTTCTGCACTACGGGGATCCCGCCGGTCCGACGACGGTGGTCGCGATGGGGATGAGCGATCGGTTTTGCCAGCGCGTGCAGGAAGAATGTCTGGACGATTATCTGGTGGACCTGGTGGCGCGGCTGGGCGGGGTCGTGGTGTTCCGGAACCTGGCGGGCGACGCGTCGTGGACGGCTCTGGAACGGGAAGAGTCGTTCCGCCAGTTTCGGACCCTGATGATTTCCGAAGGGTTGCACACCGTAGTGGGGATCAGCCTGCAGGCCAAGGAGCGGGTGTTTGGATCGCTATTGCTCGGTACAACGGACGGCCGGCGGTTCACGCCCGCCGAGCTGCGTCTGCTGCTGGCGCTGGGACATCAGATCGGCATGGCGGTCGAGAACAGCTATCTGATTCAGCAGACCGCGCGCCGCAGCGAGGAGCTGCACATCCTGAATGAGATCGGGCGGGTGCTCAGCTCGACGCTGAAGACGGACGTGGTGTTCGAAACGATTGTTTCCGAGATGCGGCGGTTGTTCGACACGAGCAATTGCTACATCGCGTTCTATGATGCGCGCCGGGACGAAATTCGGTTTGAGTTGGAAGTGGTGGATGGGGTGCGCTTGCCGAAGCGCTCGCGGCCAGCCGGCAATCACCTAACCGAATACATCCTCCGCACCGGACAACCCGTGCTGGTGCGGGAAAACTTTGTAGAAGAAGTACGCAAGCTGGGCGTTGAGCCGTTGCAACAGACGGGCTGTTTCTGTGGCGTGCCGTTGCTGCTCTACGACCGGGCCATTGGCGTGATGGGTGTGCACAGTGCGCAGGAGCGAACCTTCGACGAAGGACATCTGGAGTTGATGCGAATTCTGGCCAGCCAGGCGAGCATTGCCATCGAGAATGCGCGGCTGTTCGGGCAGGAGCAGACCCGCTCGCGGCAACTGACCCTGTTGAACAACGTTTCGCGGCACGCGATCACCACGCTCCATGCCGATGAGATGCTGAAAAAGATTGTTGCGGAGGCGGAGGAAGGCCTGAATTATGACCACATCGGTATCGGCGTGCTGGATTATGCGAACAAGGAATTGGTGATCCTAGCCGAGGCGGGCACGCGGCGGGAGGCCCTGCACCGGCGGATTCCGCTCGGCGAGGGTCTGCTCGGGCAGGTCGCCCGCAGCGGTCAGATGCGGATCGTGCGCGACACGGCGGCTGCCGGACCCGGCGCGGCGCCCCCGCTGCTGGCGCGTTCCGCGGCCGCAGCGGCCCTGCCGATTCTGTACGCGGAACAACTGCTGGGCGTTTTCTACGTGGAGCACTCTTCCCCGTGCGATTTCTCCGAAGAAGAAATTCTCCTGCTGCACACCCTGGCCGACCTCATGGCAGGTGCCCTGCACAATGCGTTGACGTTCCAGAGAGCGCAAGAGCAGGCCATCACGGATGGTTTGACCGGTGTGAAAACGCATCGGTTCTTCATGGAAGCGCTTTCGGCCGAGTGGAAGCGTTCCACGCGCGCCGGGCGGCCGTTTTCTCTGGTTCTGATGGATCTGGATCGATTCAAATTCGTGAACGACTTCTACGGGCACCTGGAAGGCGACCAGGTGCTGCAGCGGGTGGGGCACATTCTGGAGCAGAATTGCCGGCGTTCTGATGTCGTTTCGCGCTACGGTGGCGATGAGTTCGTCATTCTGATGCCGGAAACAAACATCGAGCAAGCGCAACAACTGGCCAGTAAATTGCGCGCTTGGATTGCCGCCGATCCACTCCTGCGCGAGAAGAACATCACGGCCAGCTTCGGCATTGCCAGCTTCCCGATCCACGGGTCCACGCCGCAGGAACTGATCCAGGTGGCCGATGCCTCCATGTACCTGTCCAAACATCAAGGGGGCAACACGGTTTCCACCGCGGATCGCTACGACCCGGACGAGGCCAAGAAGTGGAAGCGCGATGTGCTGGAGGCCTATCTTGGCGTGACACTGAAGCGACTGTTTTCTACCGGTCCCGAGGCATTCGAAGAAATCTACCGGCGGCTGGAGCAGTTCATGCAATCGCTCGCTGAACAGAGGGAAACCGCAGCGGAAGTCAGCGGAGCGGAGCCGCGCATCCATCCTGCAGTCCTCGAGACGGTCACCTCGCTGGCGTCAGCGGTCGACGCCAAGGACCACTACACCCAGGGGCATTCGCAGAAGGTGGCGCGTTATGCTGAACTGATTGCCCAGAAGTTAGGGCTGAGCGCAGCCGAGTTGGAAGAAGTGCGCCTGGCAGCTTTGCTCCATGACGTCGGCAAGGTGGGCATTCCGGAGCCGATCCTGAACAAAGCAGGTCCCCTCGATGCCGAGGAGTGGGAACTGATGAAAAGCCATGCGCGGCTGGGGGCGCGGATTCTGGAGCCCTTGCGCACGCTCGAGCGCATCCAGCAGATGGTGGCCCATCACCATGAGTTTTATGATGGCTCGGGTTACCCGGACGGACTCGCCGGCGAGCAGATTCCCCTGGGGGCGCGCATCATCGCGATTGCCGACGCCTACGACACCATCGTCTCCGATCGAACCTACAAAAAGGCGCGGTCTGAAGAAGATGCGCTGGCCGAGCTGGAGCGGTGTGCCGGCACGCAGTTTGATCCCAAGTTGGTGCACTTGTTCGTCTCCGTCATGCGGGATCGCGCCCGACGCGGTGTGCGGCTGGGTGAAGATTCGGTGGCCGCATCCCAACAGGCCGAGACTCCTCACTCCCACGCAGGCTGGAAGCAGTAAGTGGGTGCGGTGCCGTCGCGGCACGCACCCGCGCAGAGGCCGTGTCCGGGCGGCCCTGAATCCCGGGTTTCTCGACCAAAAAGGAGGCAGCAGTGAGCACGGCAACGGTGAAATGGCTGGAGAAGGAGCGGTTCATTGGTACCAGCATTTCGGGCCACACGGTGCCATTTGATTCCGACCGCGAGCAGAACACGGCGCCCGGGCCGATGGAGATGCTCCTGCTGGCGCTCGGCGCGTGCACGGCGACCGATGTGGTGACCATTCTGAAGAAGAAGCGCCAGCCGCTCGAAGCGCTGGTGGTGGAAGTTTCGGGGGAGCGGCGGGAAGAGCCACCACGCGTCTGGACGGAAATCGCCATTGTGTACCGCCTGCGAGGGCCACTGGATGAAAAAGCTGTGCAGGATGCTGTGTCCCTGAGCCAGACGAAATACTGTTCGGTCTCGGCGATGTTGGCGAAGACGGCGCGACTCACCACACGGGTGGAAATCGAGCGTGGTTGAACCTCCGCGCTGCAGCCGGCCTGTCGACGTCAGGACACGCACGAAGGCGCGGCTTCTTTGACCACCGGCAGGCGCTGCGTTTCCCAGGCATCGAACCCGCCGACCACGTTGAGCACTTTCGTAAAGCCGGCACGGCGCAGCAAGCTGGTGGCAATCGAGCTGCGGTAGCCGCTCTTGCAATGCACGGCCACCGGTCGGTCGCGATCCAGTTCCGGAATCGGGTTCTGGTGGCTGTCGGGCGTGGTGTACAGAAGCGGTTTCAGACCGATCAGGGATTTGTGGACGGCCTGCGGGATGTGTCCGACGTTCCATTCTGCGGGACGGCGGACGTCGAGAAGCTGGAGTTCGCCGGGTTGCTTGAGCAGGGCAGCGTGCAGGTCATGGACGCTGATCTGGGGCACCTCCGCCAGCGGCAAGCCGGCCTGCTGCCAGCTCCTGATGCCCTCCTGGAGGTAGCCCACCACATTTTCGATACCCACCCGGGCCAGTCGCATGCGAGATTCTGCGAGCCGTTCCGGGTCTTCGGCAACGAGCAGGATGGGCTGTTCGAGGCCGATCAGTGTGCCGGCCCAGGAAGCGTACTGGCCCGAGAGGGGAATGTTCACCGAGCCGGGCAGGTGGCCGGCGCCGAAGGCGGCTGGGCTACGGGTATCGAGAACCACGACCCCGTCCCGCTGACGGGCGAGCACCTCGCCGGGGGTGCAGGGTGGCAGCGGCGGTAACTCGCCGAGGGCCGGGACGCCGCGGCGATTCAGCTCCGCATCCTGCAGAAAGTAGTCCGGTCGTTCGACCAGCTCCGAGGTCAGCATGTGGATGAATTCTTCGCGGGACATGGGCTGCAGGGCGTAGTTGAACTGACGCTGCTGACCGATGGTGGAACGCCGCTCCACGCTGATGTTCCGCCCACACAGCGAGCCAGCGCCATGGGCGGGATAGACCTCCACGGAATCGGGTAGCGTGAGCAGTTTTTTGTGGAGACTGTCGTAGAGCATGCCAGCCAGCTCCTGAGGCGTGTGTGTGGGCGAGAGGTCGGGTCGGCCCACGTCGCCGATAAACAGGGTGTCGCCGGTCAGCACGGCCCAGGGCTCCGGCGAGCGTTCCAGGTCAGTGACCAGCACGCATAGACTTTCCAGGGTGTGGCCGGGTGTCTCCAGGAATCGGAGCCGGCAATGGCCGAACTGCAGCTCGTCGCCGTCTCGGACTGGACGGTGGGGGAATTGGGCGTCGGCCCGGGCCCCAATCAGAATTTCGGCTCCGGTGCGTTCCGCCAGCTCGCGGTGGCCGGAGACGAAATCGGCGTGGAGGTGCGTTTCGATGATGTAGGCGATCCGCAGGCCCTGCTGGCGGGCTTCGTCGAGATAGATCTCCACATCGCGCTGCGGGTCCACGACTGCGGCAAGGCCCTCGGAGCCGAGCAGGTAGGAAGCGTGGGCGAGACAGCTCAGGTAGAACTGCTGGAAGTACATGCGGCACCCCGAAACACGCCTGACTTTTTTTCGCAGACGGTGCAGTCGAGTCATCATACCATGGTTGGCCGAGCCCTGTGGGGCGAGATGGCGGCTGCGCAACCGCGATGGTGTTAGTTGGTTGACTGGAAACGATTTTTTATTTGAAGTACTAGCGAGAAGGTAATATACATTTTCTTTTATGTTTCCCTCGTTTCGAGCTTGGGTACACGGTGGCTGTGTCTTCTGGTTGTTGGCGTCGGCTGTGATGGGCCAGTCCGGCAGTCCGCCGTCTGATGCACCCGTGCTGGAAATTTCCCGTGTGGCTGTGGCTCCGCGACTGGAGGACTACGTCGGTGGTGGCGCAAAGCCGAACGGCACGTTCGTCTCCGATTTCCGCCAGCGCGAGCCGGGCGACGGAGTGCCCGTCAGCCAGAACACGACCGCATATCTTTCCTATGACGCGGAAAACCTCTACGTCATTTTCATCTGCCAGGAGGAGCCGGGCAAGCTCCGTGCGCGCCTTTCGCGCCGGGACGACATCTTTGGCGACGATCGTGTGGGCGTGTTTTTGGATACATTTCTGGATCGGCAGCGCGCCTACGTGTTTGTCACCAACGCCATGGGTGTGCAACTGGATGGCATTGCCACGGAAGGGCAGGACACCGACTACAGCTTCGATACGCTCTGGCATTCAGAGGCCAAAATCACCGCGGAAGGATATGTCGCGTTACTGGCCATTCCCTTCAAAAGCCTTCGCTTTCCCAACCAGGACAAGCAGGTGTGGGGAATCAGTCTGGGGCGGCTGCTGCCGCGCAACAGCGAGGCCTCCTACTGGCCCTATGTGACGCGGCGCAAGGAAGGCTTTGTGCCCCAGTTTGCCACCCTGATCGGTTTGGAGAACATTTCGCCGGGACGGAACCTGCAGTTTATCCCGTACGGGATTTTTACCCGGGCACGCTTTTTGGATCTGCAGGCACCCGGCGGCCCCGCGTTCCGCACGGAGAACGATGCCCGCGTGGGACTGGACGCCAAGATTGTGCTGCGCGATGCCCTCACGCTCGACGTCGCCGTCAATCCGGACTTCAGCCAGGTGGAGTCCGACGAACCCCAGGTGACCATCAACCAGCGTTTCGAGGTTTTCTTCCCGGAGAAGCGCCCATTTTTCATCGAAAACGCAGGGTTTTTTGAGACCCGACAGAACCTGTTCTTCAGCCGTCGCATTGCCGACCCGCAGTTCGGAGCGCGGATGACCGGCAAAGTGGGTCGTTGGGCACTCGGCGTGCTGGCCATGGACGACCGCGCGACCGGCCGATTGTTGCCGGAAACCGATCCGAACCACGGGGATCGCGCGGCCATTGTGGTGGCACGGGTGCGCCGCGAAATCGGGCGGGAATCGGCCGTCGGCACTTTCTTTTCCAGCCGTGACTTCGGTTCCAGCTTCAACCGCATCTACTCGCTGGATGCCCGGCTGAAGTTTTCGCCCACCTGGATTCTGACCGGACAGGCGACCCTCAGCGAGGACCGCACCCTGGCCGGGGTGCGGCGAACCGGCGGAGCCGGGCTTGCTGAGCTCGCGCACCTGGGGCGTCATTTGCGTTATGTGACCCGATATACGGATCGCTCGCCCGATTGGCGTGTGCCGCTGGGGTTTGTGCCGCGCGTGGACATCCGGGTGTTGGAGAACTTCGTGGACTACCGCTGGCGTCCGGAAGGACGTACCGTGCAGAGCTACGGCCCGGGGGCCTACATGGTGGTGAACTGGGACCGGCAGGGACGCGTGCAGGACTGGATTGCCCGGCTGAATTTCGAAGTGGGGCTTACCGGAAACACCTTCCTGAATTTCGAGCGCGAAGAGGCGTTCGAGCTGTTCCAGGGGATCGAGTTTCGGAAGCACAACAGCCGTTTGTCTCTGTTCAGTGAATGGATTTCCTGGTTGGAGGTGGACGCCAACCTGGCCCGGGGCCGGCGGGTGAACTTCTTTCCCGCGGCGGGGCTGCCGCCGTTTCTTGCCGACGGCACCAATGCGACATTGGCACTGGTGTTCCGCCCGGCACCCCGGCTGCGCGTGGACCAGCGGTATGTGTTTTCGCGGCTGGTCACGCGACGCGGTTCGACCCCGGCCGGCTTTGCCGAAGGGGTCGGAATTTTCAACAATCATCTGCTGCGGACGAAGGTGAATTACCAGTTCACGCGTGAGCTGTCGGTGCGGGTGATTCTGGACTACAATGCCGTGCTGCCCAATACAGCGCTGGTGGCGCTGAACCGCAGCAAGCAGGTGGTTGCCGATGTGCTGTTCACCTATCTGCTGCATCCGGGCACGGCGATCTACGTGGGCTACACCGACATCTATGACAATCTGACGCTCGAGCCCGGTCCCCCGCCGGTGTTGCGGCTGACCGATTCCCCGACCACTTCCACCGGGCGACAGTTCTTCATCAAACTGAGCTACTTGTTCCGCTACTAGAGTTCGGCTGCGCTTGCGCTGCGGCGGCGCAAACGGGTCGGCCTTGTCAGTGTGCGCGGGATTGCATAGAATCGCGCTTCTTTGTGCCTCGCTGGGGTGAACATGGGAAAGCGGATTCGCGCGAAGATCAGCGGCGTGGCCTGTTACGTCCCGCCGCGTGTGGTGACGAACAAGGATTTTGAAAAAATTGTGGACACGACCGACGAGTGGATCCGCACACGAACCGGCATCGTGGAACGACACTTCGTCGATCCCGGTGTGGCCACTTCCCACCTGGCCACTGAGGCAGCGCGACGGCTGCTCGCAGCGCGGCAGGTGGATCCCAAAGAGATCGAGATGATCATCGTGGCCACAGTGACGCCGGACATGATGTTTCCGGCCACGGCCTGCCTAGTGCAGGATCGGCTGGGCGCCACGAACGCCTGGGGATTTGATCTCTCGGGCGCCTGCTCCGGATTCGTGTACGCGCTGACCGTGGGGGCACAGATGGTGGGCGCGGGCACGCACCGCAAGGTGCTGGTCATTGGCAGTGACGTCATGTCGTCCATCATCAACTTCAAGGATCGCGCAACCTGCGTGCTGTTTGGCGATGCCGCTGGCGCCGTGCTGGTCGAGCCAGCGGAATCCGATGCGGAGGGCATTCTCGACTTCCAGCACGATGTCGACGGCTCGGGCGGGGTGTTTCTGTATATGCCGGCGGGCGGTTCGCTGCATCCGCCTTCACATGAAACGGTGGACAAGGCCATGCACTACGTCCACCAGGAGGGGCAGCAGGTGTTCAAGTACGCCGTCCGACGCATGGCGGAAGTGGCCTGCCGACTGCTGGAACGAAACGGCTACACGAGCCAGGATCTCAAGCTCGTCGTGCCGCATCAAGCCAATCTGCGCATTATCCGGGCGATGCAGGAGCGGCTGGGTGTCGAGGATTCGAAAATCGTGGTGAACATCGACCGCTACGGGAACACGACAGCCGCCACCATCCCGCTCGGATTGGACGAGGCGGTGCGCGACGGGCGTCTGCACAAAGGCGACCTGGTGCTGTTGGTGGCGGTAGGTGCCGGATACACAACCGGCGGCATCCTGATGCGCTGGGCGTATTGAGCGGTGGATGAGGGTCGGTGTGCGGGGGGAAGATAGACGGTTGCGGTTCGCCCACGGGGCGCGGCGCGTCAGCACACAGGCTGGTGCGCATGAAACCTCGGTACGGGTGGTGGTTCAGTACGAGTGAGTTTTCGCGGCTGAGGCCAGGTTTTCCGTCACGCGCTGGTCGAGCAGTACCGCCACGTAGCGCGTACACGCCTGCATTTCCCGCTGCGTCCAGTCCGCCAGGCGGATGAGTCCGAGTGCCCGGGCCAGCCGGCTTTCCGTCACGTCCGCAAGTGCGCGGATCGTACGGTAGTACGCACGAACTGCAGCAAGACGGGTGGGTTGTTGCCCCAATGGCGGGCAGATCCGGTACATGCTTACGACGACATCGAAATCCCCCGGCTCCAGTTTGAGCTTGGCCAGGCCGGCTTCCAGCGCCCGCCGCGACAGCTCGCGCGTGGCCGTTTCCTGCAGCAGCGCCCGCCAATAGGAAAGGGCAAACTGCGCAAGGGCTGCGACCGACAGTACAAGAATGAGTGACGCCACCATCTGACCCATACCGTTGTTTCGCTCTTATTCTGTCGCTGGCGTTTTGTGCGGACAATAGCCCGGAAGTACCGTTTTCCATCTGTATCCGAATGAAACAAGGGACAGCATTTCTTTTGTTTTGGCGTGACTTGCTCCAGGGATTTGGATTGCATATGCTTCGGCCCATCTCACAGGTCGCGGTGGGCAGGGAGAAATTGGTGATGAAGAATCATCGGTGCGTTTCGCGCATTTGGGTGAACAAGCGACTGTGGCTGTGTGTACTGGCGGCACTGTTGCGCCCGGGGATGGCAGCCGGACACGACACCTGGCTGGTGCCACAGAAATTCCGCATGGAGTCAGGCGGGCAGGTACGCGTCCGTTTGGTAACCAGCGAGGCGTTTCCAGAAGGTGAAAGCGCAGTGGTGCCGACGCGAATTGCCCGATTTTTCCTATACACCGCGGCGGGCCGGGAGGAAATTTCCCGCTACCGCGTGGAAGGTGTGGACTTGGTTGCCGACGTGGTTGTGCCGTCGGTACCGGCTGTACTGGTGGCAGAAACCTTGCCACGAGAGTTCGTCCTGGAGCCTCAGGTGTTCAATGAGTATCTGCGCGAGGAGGAACTGGAAACGATCATGGCCGCGCGGGCTCGACGTGGCGAGACCAACCATCCCGGGCGCGAGCGGTACCGGAAAATCGCCAAGACTTTGCTCTGCGCTGCTGGCGCGGCAGCGGATCCATCGGGTTCCCACCCGCCGCTCAGCGGTGTCGCGCAGGGATTGTGGCTGGAGATTGTGCCCACACGGGAGCTGTGCGGCATCCGAGTCGGGGAAGCGGTGAGCTTCCAGGTGCTGTTCGAGGGCCGGCCGCTCGGAGGTGTCCGCCTGGCGGCGGGCTACGCGGGTGTGACCGGGCACCGCTACCCGGTCTGGCTGGTAACGGACGCTGATGGGAAGGCCACGGTACGGTTGGATCGTCCCGGAGCCTGGTTTGTGCGCACGCTGCACATGATCGCGGCCAACGCGGCACAGCAGTCCGACTGGGAATCGGCGTTCAGCACATACACGTTCGAAGTGCTGCCGGCCGGAGAAAACGCTGCAGGTACGGACGCCAGCGAGGATCCGACCGAGGCCGTGCGAGCCTTGCTCGAAATGCAGGTCGAGGCCTGGAACCGGGGGGATCTGGACGGATTTATGCTTGGCTACTGGAATTCGCCCGCGTTGACCTTCGTTGGCGCGCAAGGGATCACCCGAGGCTGGGTGGCTGTGCGCGATCGGTTTGTGCTCGGCTATCCGGATCGCAGGAGAATGGGTCGGCTGACATTTTCCGGGTTGGAGATGACGGTTCTGCATCCGAGTGCGGTGCTGGTGCTCGGGCGTTGGCAGCTTGCGCGTGAAACGGACAACCCCGGCGGAGTATTCACGCTCGTCGTGCGAAAGCTGGCCGAGGGCTGGCGCATTGTGCACGACCACACCAGCGTCCTGGAATAGAAAGTGTCCCTGCGGTTGCGAAGCGGGTCGGTGGTGCTGCGTCGCATGTTGGTGGATTGCGCAGCTCTGTTCCGGTAAGACCTTTCCGGAACGATGGCCGGAGCGCTTACTTTCCTCGTGTTTTTGTGCGCTCGATCCATGCCTGTACTTGCTGTTCGAGCACGTCGAGCGGCACGGCACCGCTACCGAGGACGACATCGTGGAATTCGCGCACGTCGAAGCGCTCGCCCAGCTCCCGGGCCGCCAACGCCCGCAGTTCCTTGATTTTTAGTTCTCCGATTTTGTAGGCAAGCGCCTGTCCGGGCCAGGCGATGTAGCGGTCGATTTCATTGACGATGTCGTGCTCGGCCTTTCCGGCGTTGGCCTTGAAGAAGTCGATCGCCTGCTGCCGACTCCACCCCAGATAATGCATGCCGGTGTCGACCACCAGACGGACGGCACGCCACATCTCGTAGGTCAACTGACCGAATTTGGTGTAGGGGTCGCGGTAGAAGCCCAGCTCTTCCCCGAGGCTTTCGCTGTACAGGGCCCACCCTTCGACAAACGCGGTGTAGCCGCCATAGCGGCGGAAGGCGGGCAGCTCGCCCAGCTCCATGGCCAGTGCGATCTGCAGATGATGTCCCGGCACTGCCTCGTGGATCGAGAGTGCTTCCATCTCGTATTTCGGACGGACCTCCGGACGGTAGAGATTGACGAAATAGGTGCCCGCGCGGGAACCGTCAGCAGCCGGCGGGCGGTAGTACGCGGTGGTGGTGGCGGGGGCGATATTGTCGGGGATGGGTTCGACGCCGTAGGGGATGCGGGGCAGCCGCCGGAACAGTTGGACGAGCGTGGGGTCAATCTGCTTGGCCAGGGCACGGTAGGCGACCAGCAGTTCTTCCGGTGTGCGGTAGTAGAACCGCGGGTCGGTGCGGAGGAATGTGAGGAAATCTTCGAAGTTGCCGGTGAAACCTGTACGGGCAATCACCTGTTCCATCTCGGCGCGGAGACGGCGAACTTCGCGCAAGCCGATTTCGTGGATCTGTTCCGGCGTGAGCTGGGTCGTGGTGTAGCGGCGGGCGAAGAAGGCGTACATTTCCCTGCCGCGGGGGAATTGCCAGATGCCCACCCGTTCCGGGCCAGCGGGCAGATATTCTTGCAGGAAGAATTGCTGGAACCGACGGTAGGCTGGCACGACAGAGTCGCGAATGGCCGCTTTGGCTGCCGCCACCAGACGGTCCCGCTCGGTCGGGGAGATGCTTTCGGGGAAGGTACGAAACGGCGCGAAGAACAGGCTGTCTTCAGGTCGGTCCACGATGTGCACGGCGATCTGTTCCGGGATGCGCTCCAGGATGACACGGGGATGCACCAGGCCGACGCGGAGACCCTCGCGCAGCAGCGCGATGGTTTGATCCATGTACGCCGGAAGGGAACGTAACCGCGCAATCCAGTCTTCGAAATCCTTGACCGTGGTGAAGCGAATCTGGTCGGCAATTTCGTTGGCGGTCTGGATTCCGCCGCGCTGGTTCAACGGGAGCAGATACCAGCGGAACGGGTGCTCTTCGACCTCCAGCTCGTACTCTTTCCGGAAGAGGGTGTAGTTGAGCCGGTCGGTTTCCGAGAGCGCGTCGAACGGGATGGCCTCCAGTTCCCGAAGGACCTGCTGGCGGTGGCGGTGCCGACGCTCGATGGCTTCCAGGCTGAGGTCGGGCCAGCGGTTGTTGTACCGCCGGTCGCCGAGCGAAGAGGCCCGCAGCGGGTTTTCTCGGAGCGAATATTCCCATTCCCGCTCAAACAGCTCGTGCAGCCGGCGGGCGGCCGAGTCGCGGCTGGCAACCTGTGCATCCTGCGAAGCAGCACCCGGCGGCAGCGCCACGAGCGCAGCGAGAATCAGGGCAGCGGGAAGCACCGTAGCTTTCATGGGCAGCGGCTCCCAACCATTGTTACGGCAGAGGTTTGTCCAGCCGGTGGATTATAGCGTGAAGTTGCGCCACGGGTTTTGCCGCGTTGCGTTTTTGCGCGGAAGGTTTGCGCCGTGGAACGCAGAGCAAGCGGGTCGCAGCGGTGTGGGTTAGAATGCGGAAGAAGCCGTGTTCCGCTGGCCGAACAACTGGTTGCAGGTGTCGCAGGGCGGCCGTAGCGCGTTGGGTCGCTTCCTGTTTGTTGTTCTGCTGTTGTGTGCCATTGCGGGCGGAGCCGGGGCCGGGCTGCTGTTTGTCTATCAGAGCGACCTGCCGCAGATTTACGAGCTGGAGGTGTACCGGCCCGATGTCATCACTGAGCTGTACAGCGACGACGGGCGTGTCATCGGCAGTTTTGCCCTGCAACGGCGTATCCTGCTGCAGTACGACCAGATTCCCCAGGTGCTGAAGGAGGCCATCCTGGTGATCGAAGATCAGCATTTCGAACGGCACTGGGGCGTGGATGTTCCGCGCGTGTTTCAGGCGGCGTGGCGAAATCTGACCCAGCTCCGCAAAGCGGAAGGTGCCAGCACGTTGACCATGCAACTGGCCGGACTGCTCTTTCTGGATCGCACCGACAAGAGTTTCCGACGCAAGCTGCAGGAGACCCTGCTGGCCATCCAGATTGAACGGCACTACAGCAAAGAGCAGATCCTGACGATGTACTGTAACCAGATCTACCTGGGCCACGGGAATTACGGGTTCGAGGCGGCGGCACAGTTCTACTTCGGCAAGTCGGTCCACCAGCTTGCTCTGCATGAGGCCGCACTGCTGGCCGCGATCATTCGCGGGCCGCGGTACTCTCCACTGTTGCACCCGGACCGCGCGCTGGCCCGTCGCAACTTGGTGCTCCGGCGCATGGCCGAGGAGGGCAAGATTAAACCGGAAATGGCGCACGCGGCGTCGCAGAAACCGCTCGACCTGCGCGTGGAGTCGGCGCGGGACGAGCTGGCTCCCTACTTTGTCGAAGCGGTGCGGCAGGATCTCGAGCGGAAGTACGGCACCGAAGCCGTGCATGAGCGCGGTCTGCGGGTGTACACGACCTTGAATGCCGAGATGCAGCGAGCCGCAAACCGCGCACTGCGGGACGGCCTGCACGCCTACGAACGTCGGCGGGGCTGGCGCGGGGGCCTGGTGAACATCCTGGAGGAGAAACTGGGTTCGCTGGAACAGTACCGGCACGAGGACTGGCGCAGGCCGCTCAGCGTCGGCGACTATGTGACTGCCCTGGTGATGGAGGTTGGGCCGCGTTTCGCTTCCCTGCGCATCGGCCAGTACCGCGTGCGATTGACCCCGGAAGGCATGGCTTGGACCGGTCGGCGTGATCCGCGACAACTGCTCAAGGTAGGCGACCTGGCCACGGTGCGCATTGTTGCCTTGGAGGGACAGCAGGCTCAGGTCGAGCTGGAGCAGAAGCCGCGGGTGCAAGGCGCGCTGGTGGCGATTGAAAACACCACCGGCGCTGTCAAGGCCATGGTGGGCGGGTACAGTTTCGCGGAATCGAAGTTCAACCGCGCCACGCAAGCACTACGGCAGGCCGGTAGCTCGTTCAAGCCGTACGTGTACGTGGCCGCGCTCGAGCAAGGCTACACGCCGTTCGATACCATCGTGGACGAGCCGTTCACCACCATTGTCGGCAACACGACCTATGCGCCGCAAAATTACGATGAGCGCTACGAGGGACGCATCACTTTGCGGCGCGCCCTGGCCGGTTCGCGGAATGTGCCGGCCGTGAAGCTTGCAGCACAGGTGGGCGTGGAGAATGTGGTCCACACCGCGCGGAAGTTCGGGATTTCCACGCCGTTGCCGGCTTATCTTTCCTTGGCCCTGGGTGCGGCGGAGATGCTCCTGCTCGAGCACACCTCGGCCTTCACCGTGTTTCCCAATGACGGGGTTCGCCTGGAGCCCTTCCTGATTCAGCGCGTGACCACCTACGAAGGCGCGCCGCTGGAAGAAGCACGGCCAGTGGCACACGACGTGATTCAGCCAGACATCGCGCGCACCATGGTGGCCTTGTTGCGCGATGTCGTGGAGCTGGGCACCGCCCGCCGCGCCCGTGAACTTGGCCGGCCCGTGGCGGGCAAGACCGGCACAACCAACAAGTACACCGATGCCTGGTTTCTGGGCTTCACGCCTTCGCTGACCGCTGGCGTCTGGGTGGGATACGACGACCCCGCCATCTCGCTGGGACGCGGCGAAACCGGCGCGCGCGCGGCTCTGCCCATCTGGTTGCAATTCATGAAAGACGTCTGTGCCGGCAAACCGATTGAGGAGTTCCCCAACGTTGTGCCGTTGAGCACCCTGGCTCTCGCCCACCCCGTGCAGGTGGATACTCCTGACCATGTCCCGGCCGACGCCGAAACACCTGCAGCACAACCGGGACATCCCCCCACCGGGTCGCCGCCCCCTTAACCCCTCCCGGCAGGGCCGGACGTTGAACGCGCAACGCAGCGACGTCTTGCGGGCAAAGCAGATCCTAGACGGCGGGAAGTCTCCGGGTTGTTGCAGATCGGTCAGTGTGCGCGTTCGGTGCAGATCGGGACGGGGTGGTGCAGAACCCTTCCAACGCTCGGTTCGCCTCCTAGGCATCCTTGGGCGCCGTGACCATGAGAGCGCGAAGGGACTGGGTCTTCAGCGACGGCCCCGCGGAGTTCGGAAATGATCCCATCCAGCAGGTGGCAGGGGCCCCAAGGCACCGTTTTCATCCACGAGCAGAAGTTGCGGCGGTTCGGTGATTTCGCCGATGCAGGTCAGCGGGACGCCGCCGAATCGGGTGGGCAGCTTCCGGACCAGATGGCGCGGAACGGTGAAGAGCAGCTCGTAGTCCTCCGCGCCGTGCAAGGCCAGGTGCAGCGGGTCGAAACCCTGTCTGCGGAGTTCGGCGGGAACCGCCACCACGGGCAGCCGCGTCGCGAAGATGCGCGCGCCGGTGCCGCTGGCGCGGCAGAGATGGTCGAGGTCGGTGGAAAGGCCGTCGGAGGTATCCAGCATCGCGGAAGCCAGACGGTGCTTCGCCAGCCAGCTTCCCAGTTTCAACCGGGGCTCCGGAAAAAAATGGGCGCGCAGGAGAGTTTTCCAGCGGCGCGACCGATCCAGTCCGCGGAGAATCAGTTGCAGACCCAGTTCAGCGGCCCCGGCCACGCCACTCAGGTAGATGCGATCGCCCGGGCGCGCTCCGCTGCGTTGGATGGCGTGGCCAACGGCGATTTCGCCGATGACGGTGATCGTCACGAACACTGCGGAGCTGCGAAACGTATCTCCGCCGGCCAGGACGAGATCATAGGCACGGGCCGCGCGCGCCAGGCCACGGAGGAAGGCGTCGAGCCACGCGCCGGTGCGGTGCGCGGGCAGACCCAGGGTGAGCAGAAACACGCGCGGGGTGGCACCCATCGCGGCCAGGTCGCTGACCGCACGCGCAAGCGCTTTGTAGCCGACAGCGGCCGCCGGTTGTGCGCGGGCCAGGAAGTGGACGTCTTCGGCAAAGGCGTCGCAGGTGAGCACCCAGTGTTTTCCCTTCGGGGGACGAAGCAGCGCCGCATCGTCGCCGATGGAGAGCGGGAGTGCGGCCGAGGGGCGCGAGGGCACCTTCCGCGCGATGCGCGCGATGATGTCGGCTTCGGCTGGCACGCGGAGACTCTCCCTCTGAATTCTGACTCGGGCATTATAGGAAGCGCCGTCCGGTGCGTCCACCGGCCGAGACTGGCAGGCCGGACAGGTGCTGTTCGATGGGACGACGCCCGCAGCCACGAGTGATTTTTGGGTTGACTTGCCTGGGTGGGGGTCCGTACACTTCCGCTGGCCTTGGCAACCGGCATCGTGGCCGGTCTGACATCGTTTCAGAAAGACATTCCCGCTCACAGAGGGGTGAGCGTTCACCAGCCCGCGCAGCGAAAACCAGCGATTTTTGAGCGCAGCCATGCGATGGAAATCGTATACGCTGATGATCGCGTCCAGCGAGCGGGGAACTGTACGCAAGATTCAGGTTCCTGACTACACGCTGTATCTGCTGGCCGCCGTGTTGCTCACCGGTGTGGTTACGCTGGGGGTGGCCGCAGCGACGTATTCGCGCATGCTGTGGAAAGCGGCGAGCTACAACGCCCTCAAGCAGCAGCAGACCGAGCTCGAGGAAAAGTACCGGCGGCTGCAGGCGATGGTGCGCGACAGCAATCAACGCCTGTCCTCGTTGCAATCACTCGCCACGGAAGTGGCCATGACGTACGGCGTGGCCCGGTTTCATCCGACGCCGTTCGTCCTCAGCCGGGCTGCCCTGGATGCGGAAGAAGCCTATCAGCAGTCGGTCGAGCAGTTTGATTTTCTGGTGCGGAATGCGTCGGCGGTGCGGCTGGCCGCCCACAACGTGCGATTGATTCCCGGACTCGGTTTTACGGAGGCGACGTTTGTGCCTTCGCTCTGGCCGGTGATGGGACACATTTCGGGTGGATTTGGCGAGCGGCTCGATCCGTTCACCGGCGAGGGTGAATTCCACACGGGGATTGACATCGCCGCCGAGTACGGCTCTCCAGTGCGCGCCACGGCGGATGGTTACGTCGCGGTGGCCGAAGTGCGTGCTGGATACGGCCGGCTGGTCGTGATCGAGCACGGGTTCGGGCTGACGACCTGGTACGGACACCTTTCTTCGATCACCGTGCATGCAGGCACGCGCGTGCGACGGGGCGAAGTGATCGGCTATGTGGGAGTCAGCGGCCGAACCACGGCGCCGCACGTGCACTACGAAGTCCGCTCGTTCGGCGCTCCGATCAATCCCTGGCGGTATCTGCGCACCAGCACGGCGGACTGAAATTCCGTTGCCACAAGTTTCAAGTCAAGCACAAACTGGCGTGCAGTGCGTCGGCCCGTGTGGGTCAGCGCGTCGTGGAGTCGGGCTCGGCCAGCCAAGCCAGGTCGAGCGAAGTGCGCAGGCGCACCGTGGTGTCCTGTGGGGTGAGGTGTACCTGGAGCAGCATCCGGCGAATCCTTTCAGCGTCCTGACGCGTGAGACCCTGCGGCGGATCGGGCGCGGCCAGCGCGGCGACCGCAAGATCGCGCAGGCCTTCCAGGAGTTCCGCCAGTGCGGAAGCTTCCGACGCTGTGTTGCAGGTGAGGTCAGCGAACAGAAGGGCCTCCCGCGGCTCCAGCACCAGCGCCAACGCATACCAGCGGATACTTTCCTGCAACCTCTGCCAGGCGGGCGAATCCATGCCTGCAGCCGCCAGGACGGATCGGGGCGGAACGTTCGCCAACAGAAACACGGCCGAGCCCGCCAGTCGGCGGACGTGTCCGAACAGCTCCGGATCGGTCTCGCGCAGCGGTTTGCGGCGGAGCCATTCCTCCAACCGCTCGCCGCGGGTCAAGGCCACACGGTTCGGTTCGAGAAACGCAAAGGAGATGTTCTCCGTATCGTTCGGTGCCGGAGCGTTCGGGTGGTGTGCAGCTGCAGACGGAACCAGTACAATTTCCCAGGGTCCGGCACGAACGGCACGGCCTGATTGCAACGCGTGGCGGCGGATGCGGCTTCGATTGAAGCGACCCTCAGCGAGAATCAGTGGGGCCGACCCGACACCAACGTGGCCTGCCGGGTCGGCGGGCTGGGCTGTGGCGTTGCGGACGATGAGCACCGAGTCGAGGTCGCGCGTGTAGTCGAATCCGGTGCTGCGGACAAACTCGAGATATTCCGGGTCGGGTCTGAAGGCCGTGGGATTGGCTGGGTTTTCGGAGAGCGAGAGCAACCGCTGCAGAAGTCCGGAGTTCCGCAACTGCGCGACATTGAGGAAAATCACCTGGTCAGCGCCGGCCGGAGTGGCTTCGAGAATCGCGGGCAGGCCATGCGGGGACGACTTAGGCCAGAAAAAAAGTAGAAGCGCAGCCAGGGTCGCGCTCAGCAGCACGAATCGCACGATTCGTTCGCGGGCCATGGAGCAGCAGTATAGGGGGTTGCAGTGGGGGCTGCCAATCGGCGCACTTCTCCAAAGGCAAGCACCGAAAGAGAAGCTTGCAAAGAGATTGATCGGTGTGGTATTTTTAGAAGGTTTCAGCGGAGCTGGCGTAGCTCAGTGGTAGAGCATCTGATTTGTAATCAGAGGGTCGGGGGTTCAAATCCCTCCGCCAGCTGGGTCTTGAGACTGTTGCATGTTAGAAATCGGGGTTTGAGGCGGACGGGTTTCCCAGTTGCTCTGAGCGTATCGAAGAGCGCAAAATAGAGAGGGCTGGTGTGCGTGGGCACGAGCCCTTTTCTGTGTTGTGGACTCCCCGTACAGGACGGGTGGCCGAGTGGCTAAAGGCAGCAGACTGTAAAT
>JAIMBE010000198.1 GCA_023511565.1 Bacillota bacterium | reverse complement strand
GGTGTGCACGTTCACCAGGGAAAACGTGAACGCCTGCTCGGGCGGTGCGGCCCGCGCACGGAACCAGCCGACCAGCGGCTCGCGGTGCAATAGATCGTCCGGATCATCGACCGTGTAGAGCTGGTAGCGGTCGATCTCGATCGTGGCCGTGTCGAAGATAAACGCATACTGCTCCTTGCTGACGGTCCGGCCCAAACGCGGCCCAAGGGCGTAGTCGTACTGAGACTGCCCGTCCGCATTCAGCCGCTCGATCAGCCGCGGCAGCACATCTTGCTGGGCGGCACGCACCTCCTGGACCGCGATCAGGTCGAACTGCCGCAGGATGGCGACGAGGACCTCCATCGCCTCTTGGTTCCGCAGCTTCGCCTCGCCAAACATCCGTAAATTGAAGGTCGCCACACGGATCGTCTCCCGTCCAGGCGGACGGCCGGGCGGCTGCGGCGCCAGCCAACCGCTGAGCAGCTCTAGCGACTGCCGGCGCAGCTCGGGCTGTTCCAGCAAGCGCCAACCCAGGAGCAGCGCCCCGGCCAAAAGCACCGCAGTCGCCAGTCGCCTCACCGGTCGATTACCCTCGTTTTTTTCTTGAACATGGCAGAACAGAGCCGCATGCCTGGCGAAGCATGGGAGGATACTCACCAGGAGCCCGTCACCCAAGGCCAATTCGCAGAATGACGTAAGTCTTTATCAAATCGAATGTAAAGCTGCCGCAGCCACGTGATCGGGGGTTGGCGCCGCGTGTAGTTGCCTGCATCCGATAATTCCCTCACTAGTATGGAATCGCGAATCAAGAAGTCAAAATGATCGCAGGTCGTCGAGTTGCGGCAGTCCGCAGGCCGAACCGCGCTGCCAAAAGAAAAGCTGTTTTTCGTTCTTTGCCGGTTTGGTAAAAGTTCCGGTCCGCGTCGGCCGATAACAAGGCTGGCGATTATGCCGGCTGTGCCGCATGGAGCGGCCAGGAGACCTGGGAGGGTCTGCCGCCAAGCGGTTGGAAGTGTCGGATTCCTCTGCGGTGGGTCGACCGGATTGCCTCCAGGGATTGGATTGCCGGAAGGCTCGTCCCACAAGGAACTTGTGACCATGAATTCGCCTCAGACCTCGTGGCTGCGAACGGCCTTGTGCGGCTGCGGACTGCTCGTGGCTGCCTGCGGCCTTGCCGGCTGTCAAGGAATGTACGGTGGTCAGACGCTTCCCAGTCCCTGGTACATCGGGGATGACATCCAATACTTCGCCCCGGGGCCGGAATTCAAACTCAGCCGCGAGGCTGCGGCCATGAAGGCATATCAAGCCGAACTGGAAGCGCAGCAGCGAGCGCGGTAGCGCTGGCGCTAGCGGCGTCCGGGGCACCGTTCCTCAGGTCCCTGGGACGCGGTCGGGTGGAGCGACCCCTTGAGCTGGTCCTTGGAGGAAACGCGAGAATCGCGATGCTCCGCTCGGGCATCTTGAACCCGCACCTTCTCAGTTTGCTAGCGCGGGTCCGGCACACCAACACGCTGGTCATCGCCGACCGCGGCTTCCCTTCCTGGCCAGGCCTGGAAACGGTCGATCTGGCCCTGGTGGATGATATACCCACGGTGCTGGACGTGCTTGCGGCAATTCGTCCGAACTTCGTGATCGGACGCGTCTGGATGGCCGAGGAGTTTCTGCACCACAACGGCGCGGACACCCGTCAGCGGTTCTGGCAAGCGCTCGAAGGGCTGCACGTGGTGTACGAGCCGCATCTGGTTTTGAAACAGCGCGTGCCGCACGCCGTGGGCTTGATTCGCACGGCGGACACCGTGCTGTACGCCAACCTGATCCTGGAGTCTGCCTGAGCCCGTGCTGCGCGTGCTGCGGGAGGGAAGCGGACCAACCAACCATCTCCCTCCGAGCCGCGTTGTCGCCAGGCGGACGGGCAGGTACACTGCAGCACGCGCTGCGTGCGCTTCTCGGCCCACTGGGGCGATCCTCGGAAGGGCAGGGAGCGGCCCGAAGTCGCGCGTCGGGTTCTGGACGACGATTGCCGTCGTTCGCACGAGCGACACTCGTCTCGACAACGCACCTGTCCTGTTTCGCACGAGCGCTGACGCCGCGGCTTGTCTGGAACGTGGGACCGCGACGTCAGGCGGCGGAGGGGCACGACACTTCGGGCGCGCGACTCATGAGCCAGACGGCCTCGAACTTGCCGCCAGCCATTGGAAACGAAGAGCGGCGGACGTTCCTCTCGGCCAGCGGGCTGGCGATGACCGTCGGTCTGGCGGCCGGCTACGGAAGTTTCGCCGCGATCCTGGGTCAATTCCTGTATCCGGCCGAGCAGCCGCGCCGGGCGTGGCTGTTCGTCTGCCTGGCGGAGGAATTGCCCCCCGGTGAAGGACGCGACTTCGTGGCTCCGTCCGGGCAGCGGATCGTGGTCGCCCGGCATGGCCAGGGAACGAACGATGCTGACTACCTGGCCCTGTCCAGCGTCTGCCCCCATCTGGGGTGCCGGGTACACTGGGAGCCGCAACATGACCGATTCTTCTGCCCCTGTCACAACGGAGCCTTCGACCGCCAAGGACGCGCGACCGAGGGGCCTCCAGCCGCCGCCGGGCAGCACCTCGTTCGTTTCCCAGTGAAAGTGGATCGCGGGATGCTGCTGGTCGAGGTTCCGGTGGATAGCGTGCTGACTGCGGCGCTGCTCCCGTCGGACCGCCTTCAACCGTGTCCCGCCGTGAGGACGGAGGTTCCTCGTTCCGTGAGTTAGCTATGGGACGTGTTGCTGCCTGGCTGGCGGAGCGGATTCCGATCTCGCCCGACCAGCTTGCCGAATTGACCAACGAACCGGTGCCGCACCATCTCAAGCGGTGGTGGTTCTGCCTGGGAGGCACGCCGGCCTATCTGTTTGTCGTGCAGATCGTGACCGGCATTTTGCTCGCGACGTACTACCAGCCCGCGCCGGCCACGGCCTACGAGTCGGTGCGGTACATCACCGAAACGGCCCATTTCGGCTGGTATTTGCGAAGCCTGCACAAATGGGCGGCCACGCTGATGATCGCCGCGGTGATCCTGCACCAGATGCGGGTGTATTTCACGGCGGCCTACCGCGCCCCGCGCGACCTCAACTGGGTGGTCGGCATGGGCCTGCTGATGACCACCTTGCTGACCGGCTTTACGGGCTACAGCCTGGTATTCGAGCAGCTCAGCTACTGGGGAGCGACGGTCGCCGCCAATCTGTGCGATGCGGTGCCGCTGGTGGGGCGGACGGCCAAGTTGCTGCTGCTGGGAGGAGAAGAGTACAACGCCCACACCCTCTCGCGCTTGTACGTGCTGCATGCGGCGGTGCTGCCGGGCACGTTGGTGCTGTTGATCGCCTGCCATATCGCGCTGGTGCGGCTGCACGGCGTGACCGAATTTCCGGAAGACAAGGCGGTGCCGCCCGAGCGCCGCTATTTCCCATTCTTCCCAGACCACGTGC
>JAIMBE010000197.1 GCA_023511565.1 Bacillota bacterium | reverse complement strand
CCGTTGAAGATGTGCGTGTTGTCGAACCCGGACGGGCCGTATTCGGCATCGAGGAAGAAGTTGTTGGGCATGACGCTGGCTGCGTTCTGGATGGCGCCGATCTGGTCGAGCGACTTCGAAAGCGTGTAGGTCACGGCGAACTGCAACCCGTGCGACATCCGCTTGTTCAGTGTGACGAAGAACGCGTTGTAGTTCGAACGACCGGTGCTGGAACGCAGGAACTGCGTCTGGGAGATCAGGTTGACGAACGGCACCAGGCTCGCGCGCAACCGCTCCTGGTCAATCCGCAGGAAGAGGCTGCTCACATTGCCATTGATGAAATTGGTGCCTTGCACGGTGGCAATGAATTGAGTACAGCTGGGGAACGCCGCGCAGGAAGCCACGGGGATGTTGTTCTCAAACCAAGGCTGAGGCGGTATGGATCCGGCCGTCGCTCCGGCGCGCAGCGCCAACGCCACGGCGTCAAATGCCTGCGCGAAGCTCTGGCCGGAAATCGGATCCACGTGGATGTAGGGCGCCTGCCCCACATTCATGCTTTGCATCAACTTGCGAGCGAAGCGACCCACGTAGCCGAATTCGACCAGCATGTTCCAGGGAAGCTCTCGCTGCCAGGTGAAGTCCACCATGTGGTTGTACGGCACCACCATTTCTGGATCCATCTGGAAGGAGAGAATTTCCGGGAACAGGCTGAGGCAGGTGCTGGCGAACAACCCGTTCGCGCCGGGCGCCGAACAACCTGGCCTCGAGGTATCAATGCCCCAGAAGGGCGAGACCGGAATCGTACGGCTGGGGACCGCAGGCCGCGGGATGGTCCCGTCTATACCGATCCGGAACACACTCAACGCCGGATTGGTGGACCCTGGACTGCAGCCCGGGCCACCCAGGCCGGTGGAATTGCACGGCGGTGCGCTGACGTTGATGGTCTGCGCGAAGGCGATGCCCAGCGCCGGAACGATCACAGTCTGCACCGTGTTCAACCGGTCGTAGGTGAGCCGGTAGCCGCCGCGGAGGGCGGTCTTGCGGTCGCCAAAGAGCCAGCCCAGCCAACCACTCCGGAACGAAGGACTCCAAGCCAGGGCCGCGTTCGGAGCCAGATTGTTCCAATCCACATTGATGATGTCTGAGCGAGACGAAGAGTTGATGGGCAGGAAGGCGAAGTTGGGGTTGAAGATGTTCCCGTTCAGCGCAGCATTCAAGCGTTGACGGAAGTACTGTTCAGCGGTAATGACTTCCAGCGTGGTGGCGTCCACTTGGAAGCTCTGCCGTCCCAGCTCCTCCTTCGGAGAGCTCTGCCAGCCGTAGTTCAGCCCGAAGGAGAATGTGAGCGAGTTCGTAATGCGCCAGGTGTCTTCGAAATAGAACTCCGGCGCCCACGACGTCGTGTCTGAGACCAGCAGTTCGCCAAAGGGCAAGGGATTGAAATTCCCGTCCCAGACGGCCATGACGCTGACGTTGTCAATCATGCCCGTCATGCCCGCGAAGAGACGGTTCCACTGCTGCACATCGGCGGCTCGCAGGCAGTTTGTGGTGAGCGTTGTCGAGCACGTCGGCGGGCGATTCGTAGCGGGCAGGGTGAACACGCCCAAGTCCGAGTCAATCTGCGCGACCAGTGCGCCCAGCGAGCCGAGGACTTTGTCATCGCGCAGATGCAGGAAGGGCAGGTAGCGGACGTGGGAACCGAACTTCATGATGTGGGAGCCACGCACCCAGATCAGGTCCGCGTTCCACTGGAAGTTGCGCTGATCGGAGATTTGCTTCCGGGCCACTTGCGTGCCGACGTCAATCGGCTCGGCGAGCAGACTCTGTGTGCCGCCGCGCGCGCCGATGTCCAGAGCGATGAACCCGTCTGGCGTGTTCGTGCCGGGCAGGGCGAGCAGTGCCGCCGTCTGATTCGGCCGGAACCGATCGGTGGCGGTGCGGCTGCGATTCCAGCCGAAGCGGAAGTCGCCACTGAGGTTCGGCGTGATTTGCCCGCGGATGGCAGCATGGGCAAAGTTCTGCCGGTTCGGGAAGGCCTCGCGGGAGAGGCTGTTCCCTTCGCCGCCACGGATATCCACCAAGTTGGCACCCTGCTGGATTTCGCCGAAGTACCGGAAAGAGCCCTCGATCGTCCAGTTGCTGGTCAGCTTGTGATCCAACCGGATGTGATAGTAGTCGCTGTCCAGGGAATTGTTGATGGTATCTTTGAAACCAATCGTGTTCAGCCCGTCGCCTTGGGACGGATCATTGCCTGAGGGCAACAGGGCCCACAGCGCGGAGATCGTCGGGCTCAAACCCAGGCCGCGGGGATCACAGGGCAGGTTCTGGCTCGAGCCACAAACCGCCGCGGTGGCCAGGTTGTACTGCCGGACGGTGTTGGTGCCATCGCGGAACTGCAGGATCCCTTGACGCAGCGTAGCGGTGGGCACAAGCCGGGTGATCTCGGTAGTTCTGGGGAACCGTCGTCCCTCGTAATAAGCAAACACGAAGGTGCGATCGTAGAACCACGGGGCCGGAACGGGGCCACCTACGTTAAAGCCGAAGCGGTTATCTTTCAGTTCCGGCTTGCGGGTGTTGCGGCGGTTGCGATCCCACGTGTTGGCGTTCAGGTTGTCGTTCTGGTGATACCAGAAGGCCACACCGTGGTACTCCGTGGTGCCCGCTTTCGTGATCATTGCGACCTGACCACCACCCCCGCGTCCGAACTGCGCGTTCGGGTTGGTGACAGCAACGCGGAACTCTTCCACCACATCGGTCGGAATGGGAATGAACGTGCCAGTGCCACCGACAATCTGGTTGGTGACGTCAATGCCGTCCAACGAGAACGTGGTTTGGTCTTGCCGTGCGCCGGCCACCGCGCCGGTATTTTCCACCAACGGCTGAAGCATCAGCAGCTCATTGGCGCGACGGGTCAGCGCGGGCAGTCCTCGGAGCTCTCGGCCCGAGATCACGTTGCCGACGGCTGCGTCGGTGGTCTGCAACTCGACTCGGGCTGTGGCTTCCACCTTGACCACTTCTGCGATTTCTCCCAGTTCCAGCTTGATGTCCACGGTGTAGCTCTTCGCCACGTCCACCTTCAGCGCCGGAATCTGCTGCGTGCGAAAGCCTTGGGCCTGTACCGTGATTGTGTAGGTGCCAGGGGGTACGGCGGGGAAGACGTACTGCCCGGACTCGTTGGTCTTCTGTTTCAAGGAGATGGCAAACTGCGTGTTCTCGAGAGTGACTTCAGCACCCACCACCACGGCGTCCTGTGGGTCACGCACCGTGCCGAGAACCGTTCCCGTGGTCGCCGACTGGGCGAACGCTGAAGTCGGGATTGCCAATAGCAGGCAAACCAGAAACCACAAAGCTCTTGGTTTGCTCATCCCAGACTCCTTTTTTTAATTTTGAAGGATCTCTTGCCCTTTCCCGGTCGTTTTCCCGGAAGGCTGTTCTATCCGGAACCTGAGCGCTGAATTTGGAAAACAAGCAAC
>JAIMBE010000196.1 GCA_023511565.1 Bacillota bacterium | reverse complement strand
CTTCCGGCGTCTGGCGGCGGGTGTTGCATGGCTGGCAGTTGACCCCGATCTTCACGGCCAGCACCGGCTCGCCGTTCTCCATCTGGGATTGCACGTTCGCCTTCTTCGCGGTTTGCCCGCGGATGGTGCTGGTGGGTCCGATTGCCCGCAAGGGTCCAGACAACCCGCCGGCTTCGGGCACGCCGGCCGAGTTCCGGTACATTGACATCCCGTCCGGATCGGTGGGCACTTATGTCCACCCGATTACGAACAACGGCGAATTCGGACCGTTCCCGGCCAACATGACGCCACGGAACTGGTTCCGGGGTCCGGGGTCGTGGGACTTTGACATCGGGATCATGAAGTCCACGCAGATCACTGAGCGGTTCTCGCTCCAGTACCGGGCCGAGTTCTTCAACGCCTTCAACCACGCGAACCTGTTCGTGCTGGGCAGCTCGGCCGAAGTCAGCAACGGCTTCGTGACGGCGCGCAAAGACGGACGGCGCAACATCCAGATGGCGTTGAAACTCATCTTCTGATCGCCGAACGAAAAACCGACTTCCCGGGGAGCCTGCGGGCTCCCCGGTTTTTTTTTGCGCTTGCCGATTGATTTCCAAAGCGCATCGGAGTAGTGTGGGACCGCCTGATTCTTTCCCAATTGCATGGAGGCAGTGATGCGTTCTCTGCGCCGCTTTCAGCACGGCCCACCGCCCTGCAGTGTTTTTGCGTTTTTTGTCCTATGGCTGGTAGCCGTTCCGCCGATTTGTGGCCAGGAGCGTCCTCAGGGACAGCTCGTGGATCTGCATGTGCGCGTCTATGACCAGCAGGCGGAAGCGCCCCTGGATCGCGTCCGCGTCGAACTGCTTCGTTTCCCGGATGGAATTCTCGCGCTGGCGTTCACCGACGGAACCGGTCGCGTCAGTTTTTCGCGTCTCGTGCCCAGTTCCTACTGGGTGCGCGTTCGTGCCGAGGGGTATCACACCGTCGAGGTCAACGTGGACATCCGTCGCGGTGACTACTCCCGCGACGTGAACGTTCCCCTGATGCGCATCCAGTCGCCCCGCGTGACACCCCCTGGCCAGGCGGTTTCGCTCCGCACGCTTTCGCTGCCGGAAGATGCCGTGAAGGCGTTTCACCGCGGTCTGGAATCGCTGCACACGAAGAAAAAACCGCTGGAAAGCCTGCAGCACTTCCGAGAGGCCATCCGGGAAGCGCCGGAATACTACGAAGCCTATTTCATGCTGGGGGCGGCCTACTGGGACCTGAAGCGGAACAGCGAGGCTGAAGCCGCGTTTCGGAAGGCCCTCGAACTGAATCCCAACTTCCTGCACGCGTATTATCCGCTGGCCGTATTGCTCACCGCTGAGCGGCGGTTTGACGAAGCCGAGCAGCTCCTGCGCCGGGCCATGGAACTGGATCCCGAGGGTTGGCAGTGGCCGTTCGAGCTGGCGCGCTGCCTGGTCGGACAGGACCACTGGGGGCAAGCCCTCGAATATGCCGAACTCGCCCGCACCAAATCCAATGCACCGCCCAAAGTACACCTGTTGTTGGCGGATCTCTACTCCGGATTGGGGCAGACGGAAAAAGCCATCGCGGCCCTGGAGACCTATCTTCGACTGGAGCCGCAGGGGCCTTACGCAGCCCGTGCAGATAAAGCGCTCGCGGACCTGCGTCGCCGCAACTGAGGATCCCGGCACCGAAGCAATCAGCGTCCGCTGTCCGACGCCGATTTCTGGTACCAGACGATGTGATCGCCGTCGTCGGGGCGGTCGGAATACACCGTGGTGCGATAGCCGACGGAACGGATGCCCAGCCCCGGCACTTCAGGCACAGCGTTGTTGGAAAGGAGCAGCCCGCCCGGACGCAGCATGCGGGTCAGATTCGCCAGGGCCAGACCCTGCTCGAACGCATCGTAATACACCAGGATATTGGTCGCCACAATCAGGTCAAAACCCTCCCGAGGGGCGTCCAGCACCAACCGCTGCACGACGATATTCAGGTCCACGGGTTCGATGCGCGCCACGAACTTCGGCAGCACACGCACCGCGCGAATCTGCAGCCCGGCCAGCGCGGGTGGCACGCGCGCCGGGGTCGCCGGCACCCCCACCTGGTCGCCGAACGACCGCCAGTAGGCTGTGAACTCCGGGTTCCATCGAACCTGCGGATCGCGAGGGAGTTGAAGGGTGTAGGATTGCCCGCGGCGGGCCGCCTGTTGGGCCCGAGCCAGATGGGCGTTGACTTGTGGATTGATGTCCAGCGTCACCACAGCCACGCCCCCGGCCGCAGCCAGCTCGAGCCGGCGCAGGGAATCCACCACGGCGACCGGCTGCAGGGACTGCAGCGGGTAGAAATCGTACGCCGTCTGCTTGTCGGCAAAGTCCAGTCCTGGGCCGAGTATCGCTACGCGCCGAACGCTGTGGCGGGTCAGCATCCCGCGTTCGCGCAGCTCCTTGAGGGACTCCTGAATCGCGAAGTTCGGCACCAGCGAGGTGTCAACCGAAAGACCGCGGTCGCGAAATAGCTGCGAGCGCTCGATGAACTGCTGCGTGGGATCTTCGAACGCTCGTGCGGTGGCCAGCAGCTCGGCGTAGTGTGCCTGCTGTTGGCTGATGCGCACGAACAGCGCGAGCAGGTACTGACGGATGGCGTCGTGCGTTTCGGCATCGGTGGCATCGAAGCCCTTCGCCTGCAGCAGCCGGCGGGCAATTGCAAGCCTTTCGTTTCCACCCGGCTGAGCCAGAGCGCGCAGAAAGTCGTCCATGCGTGCGCGCAACAGTAGGCCGAACTGCCGGCCCGCTTCGCGCGCGGCTTCGTCGGTTGCGCCGGCAGGGTTCCCCGCCAGGAGATCCGCCGGGGTGACCCGACGCTGGTTGGTGAAACTGGTGCCAAACAGCACCAGGTTCACGAGTGATTCTTCTTCCCCGGCCGTCACCCGCGCGCGGATTTCGGCATCGCGGGCGCGCACCCAGGCCTCCCACGAAGCCGCCGCGTCGGGCCCGAAGGGGCGCAGTTCGGCGGGCAAACGCTCGCGGAACTGCTCCAGCACGCTGCGGGCTTCCTCCAGGGAAAGATAGACAACTGGCCAGCGGGTTGAGGCAGCGCCGGCCAGCAGCAGGGTCAGCACGGCGCAGAACCTGCGGAGTCTGCGAGCAAGCATCCGGGTCAGTATAGCAGAGGCCGCTGCTGTGCCCATGCGGGCTAGTGGGGAGAGAAAAAGTTCGGGGTGCCGCGCCGCCCGGAACAGGAAGCTCGGCACCCCAGCGCAGTCTTTGCCTTCGCGACTAGAAGCGGACCCGCGCGCCGAACTGCATCTGTCGCGCCGTGTACAGCGTGTTGCTGGTGCTTCGCACAGCGAGGAAGGAGTTGTTCGGCGTCAGGCAGCCTCGGAAATCGCCCGCTGAGATGCCCAGCCGGGTCGCGTTGCAGGCGGCACTCGGATTGGTGCTCGGCGAAGCGAAGAAGAACATCCGATTGTCCACGGAGAAGCCGTTCGTGTGGTTGAACAGATTGAAGGCTTCCCAGAGGAATTCGAACGTGGTTCGTTCCGTCAACCGGAACTCGCGGGTGATGCG
>JAIMBE010000195.1 GCA_023511565.1 Bacillota bacterium | reverse complement strand
GGTACTGCTCCGCGCCCAGTATTTCGGGTTGGTGCGCGAGGCTTCGTCGGTGGCCCTGACCGGACAAACCACCGCGGCGCTGGGCGGTGCGCCCATCTTCATTACCACGCTGGCGCCGCTGCCGGCGTCTTTTGTGGCCCTGAATTCGCTGCGCGGAAACTATCCCATCTCCGAAGGCACCAGCCTGTGGACGGTGCGGATCGATCACCGCTGGAACGAAGAGAACAATACCTTTGTCCGCGCCAGTGTGGCCCCCTCGCTGGTCACCGGCATCCAGGTGAACGCCCAGAATCAAAACTTCGGACAGAACGCGGGCAATCGCACTTCACGACAGCAGTTCCGCGATCTGACCCTCGTCGGACAGCACGTGACCGCCTTCAGTCCGACGCTGTTCAATGAGGCGCGAGCCCAGTTTGCGCGCCGCGGACTGCACTACGGCTTCTCCGATCTGCCGGGCGGCGACCGCGTGGCCGTGAACATTCCCGGCTTCGCCTTCTTCGGGCGCGAACCGTTCTCCACGGTGGACCGCATCGAGCGCCGCACGCAAGTCAGCGACAACGTGAGCTGGATTGTGGGCACGCACACGATCAAGTTCGGGGGCGACTTCAACCTGATCCAACTTCGCTCGAAAAAGGAACAGATCTTTGAACTGAACTTCGGCGGGCTGTTCAACTTTGGCGGGCTGAGCGCGACCGCGCTCGGATTCCCCGCCATCGCGCCCGGCTTTACGGCGGTGCAGGCCTACGGGATGGGTCTGCCGCAGGTGTTTGTGCAAGGACTGGGGAATTCGAACAAGCCGTTCAACAACTATGTCTATGCGTTCTTCCTGCAGGATAGCTGGAAGATCCATCCGCGGCTGACCCTGAATCTGGGCGTGCGCTACGACTACGAGCATACGCCGCTATTCGCGCCGGGCACGCAGTTGAACGCCGACGCCGAAGCGGTCATGGGCGTGGTCGAGGGCATCCCGCGGGACAAGAACAACGTCGCGCCGCGCGTGGCACTCGCTTGGGACCCCTGGGGCGATGCCAAAACGGTGATCCGCGCCGGCTACGGCCTCTTCTACGACCATCCGCTGCTGGCCGTCGCCTTTAACTCCACTACCGCTGAGGGTGCGCTCTCCACTCAGTTGATTACCTTCGGCGGTTCGCCCTCGACGACCTCCATCGCCGTCAACCCGGCAGCGCTGAACGCGACCAACATCTTCCAGGGCATCCTGAACACGACCGGCGTGCCGAACACCGGCTATCTGCCGAACCAGCAGCGGTTCGACCCGAAGCTGCCGAATTCGATCTTCGTCAACCAGAACTTCATCACCGCTGGCTTCCCGATTGCGGCGCTGCCGTTCACGCTCCATGTGGACGGCGATTTCGCCTTTGGCTATGCGCAGCAGGCCAACCTGACCGTAGAACGGCAATTGTGGCGCGACTACAAATTCAGCATCGGCTACACCTGGACGAAAGGAACCAAGCTGAACCGACCGCGGAACATCAATCCTCCCGACCCCGGACTGCTCGTGCGGAATGCGGCCAATGCCATCCAGTCCGGGCTGATTGCTTCCGGCACAGACCCGCGGCAGGTGGTCGTACCCACCGGTGCCCCGAACGCATGTGTGAACACCGCCGGCGGAGGCAGCCTGCGTCTGGTGGCGCCCGGAGCGCTGGCCACCGGTTTCAGCGCCGCCAACTGCGCGGGCCCGCCCGTGGGCTTCGTGGGCACGGCGGCGTTCTTCAACTTCTTCCGGCCGTCCGGGCCTAACCCGTCGTTTGCCGCGCTGGCGGGCGGGTTCAGCGTACAGCAAGCCCTGGCGACGCTAGCCGGCTACCCGACCGGCTTCGGTACCACGCCCATCCCCTGGGGCGACGTGGTGCAGCAGGAGTCAAGCGGGAGTTCCACCTACCATGGGATGACGGTCAACTTCTCGAAGCGGTTCTCGAATCACTTCGAGTTTTTGTCGTCGTGGACCTACTCGCACACGATTGACGATTCCACCGACCTGCAGACGCTGCTGGCCCCGCAGGACAACCGCCGCCCGGACCTGGAGCGAAGCAGCTCGACGTTCGACCAGCGGCACCGGTGGGTGACCAGCGCCGTGCTGGAGAGTCCGTTCCGGCGCACCGACGACGGCTTCTGGCAGAAGCTGCTGGCCGATTTCACTGTAGCGCCGATCTTCGAGATCACTTCGGGACGGCCGTTCACGGTGCTGACCGGCACGGACTTCAACCTGGACTTCGGCTCGAACACCGACCGACCGTCAGTGGGCACGGGCACGGTGACATCACCGTTCCTGCCCGGAGTGAACTTCGGTCCGCCATCGCGTTGCGATGTAGTGATTGCGATCGTGCCCGCGCCCCCGTTCGGCTGCACGGGCAACCTGGGCCGGAACACGTTCACGCGGGAAGAGCTGGTGATCTTCGACCTGCGGATTTCGCGGCGGTTCTGGTTCACGGATCGGTTCAACCTGGAGTTCATCACCGATGTCTTCAACCTGTTCAACCGGTTCAACGTGGGCGACGTGAACCCGCTGTGCAATCCAGTGGGCAACACGAGCTGCACAGCAGGCGAGCCGACCGCAGCGCTCGACCCGCGGCAATTCCAGTTCGCCCTGAAGCTGAACTGGTAGGCCCATCCGCTTTTCTGGATGACGACGCCCGTCCGACCCTACCGGGGCGGGCGTTTTCTTCTGCGGCGGGAACAGCCGAACGCCCGCTTCCGTTGCCGGTCGAAGGGATTCGAGTGAGGGATTAGGAAAATACGATGCAGAGGTAGCCCTCGCACATGGAAAACGGGATGGTGATTCTGTTGGCGGGCGTTCTGGTGGTCGTGGTAGCGCTGGTCACTGCGGGGTTGGTGAGAAAGCGCATCGCACAGGAGAACGCGGCGCTCCGTCAGGAGATGCAGCACCTGCTGAGCACCCAGGCACAGATCACCACGCAGGTGACGCAGTTGATGGGCACGATCACCGAGCAGTTGTCCGGCGTGCGGCAGACCCTGCAGGAAGGCGTGCAGCACTCCGGGCAACTGGTCGCGCAGGCCCAGCACTCGATGCGCGAGGAGCTGAAAAGCTCGCGGGAAACGCTGGCGCAGATTCAAAAGCAACTGGGCGAAGTGCAACAGGCGGGGCGGCGGCTTTCCGAAGCCTCCGAGACGCTGGAACGGGTGCTGGGCGCAGCGCAACGGCGGGGCTCGCTCGGCGAAATTGCGCTCGAGCGGCTGCTGGCCGACGCGCTGCCGCAGGCAAACTACGACACCCAGTACCGCTTTTCAACCGGCGACGTGGTGGACGCCGTCGTGCGCTTCCGCGACAAACTGCTGGCGATTGATTCGAAGTTCCCACTGGAAAGCTACCAACGGCTGGCCAGCGAAGGCGAGGAGGCCCGCAAAGCCTTCGCCCAGACCGTGCGCCTGCACGCCGACTCGATCGCCCGGAAGTACATCCTGCGCGCTGAGGGCACCCTGGACGTCGCCTTCATGTTCGTGCCTTCGGAATCGGTGTACTACGAGCTGTTGATGAGCGAAACGCAGGGAGTGCCCCTGGACGAATACTGCCGCCGCAAAGGGGTC
>JAIMBE010000194.1 GCA_023511565.1 Bacillota bacterium | reverse complement strand
GGAAGACCCCGAGCATGCCGGTTTGCAGCAGCAGCAGCAGGATGTAGTACTCCTTGACGCGCTTGGTGATCGCCGACCAGGAGGAGAGAATCGCGATCGCGCCCAGCAGAGTGGTCAGCAGCACGAGCAGCAGGCTGATGCCATCGACGCCCAGCGCGTAGCGGGCACCGATCGAAGGAATCCAGTCCACGTCTTCGACAAACTGAAAATCGGCCAGCGCCGGATTGAACGTGTTCCAGTTTTCGCCCAGGCGAAGCACCAGCGGCAGCGACACCAGAAAGCCGAGCATCCCGAACAGATTGCCCATCCAGCGGTGCACGTTCTCCCGGTCGCCGCGGATGAACAGCATCAGGATCGCGCCGACGGTTGGCGTGAACAGGATCACGCTCAGGATGTGATCTTGAAAGAATTGCATCCCAGCACCCTCACTTGCCCCTGCCGGCGGACGGCCAGGGGCTCACAATATGCCGCGCAGGTAGTACGCCAGCAGAATCAGCACTCCCAAGGCAAACACCAGGGCGTAGTTCTGTACGCGTCCGGTTTGCAGCCAGCGGAACGGATAGCTGAAGAACCCGACTACCCACGCCGTCAGATTCACCAGACCATCCACAATCCAGGTGTCCCACCAAATCGAGAGGCGTGAGCCGAGCCGCGTCACCCAGGCCGAGCCATCCACACCCCAGCCATCAATCACGCTTCGGTCAAACGCCCCCAGCGTCGTCCCCAGATCCTTGGTCCGGTGGACAAACAGGGCATCGTAGAGCTCGTCGACGTAGTACTTGTGGTAGAGCAGCCGATACCACCGGCCCCAGCGCGCCGCGAGCTGTTCGGCCAACCCCTCGCGGCGGAGGTAGATGAATCGCGCCAGAGCAATGCCCGCCAGTGCGAGCAGCACCGAAAGGCCCATCAGCACGTATTCGGTTGGGTCATGATGCGCCTCCGCCTGTGCGCCTGTGACCTCGCCCAGGCCGGGCCGTGCAATCACCGGTTCCAGCCAGTGCTCAAAGTGGTGGCTGCCGCCGAGCGCCGCAGGAATCCCCACCCAGCCACCAATGACGGACAACACCGCTAGAATCATCAGCGGTGCGGTCATCACCGCCGGCGATTCATGCACGTGATGCTCCACCTCTTTCGGCACCCGCGATTTGCCGAAGAAGGTCAGGTTCACCAGCCGGAACATATAGAAGGCGGTCAGCAGTGCCGTCACTGCGCCCACCAACCACAGAATCCTTCCGATGCCGCCGCTGGACCAGGTCTTCCACAGGATTTCGTCCTTGCTGAAGAAGCCGGCCAGTGGTGGGATACCGGCAATCGCCAGCGCCGCGATGAACATGGTGCGCGCGGTGACCGGCACGCGATTCCACAGCGCGCCCATCTTGCGCAGATCCTGCTCGCCCGAAAGCGCGTGGATCACGCTGCCCGCAGCCAGAAACAGCAGGGCCTTGAAGAAGGCATGCGTCATCAGGTGGAAGATACCGGCGGCGAATGCCCCCACGCCGCAGGCCAGGAACATGTAGCCGAGCTGGCTGATGGTCGAGTAGGCCAGCACACGCTTGATATCGGTCTGCACCAGGCCGATCGTGGCGGCGTAAAAGGCCGTCAGCGCGCCCACAATGGCCACCACCGTGAGCGCTTCTGGCGCCATCTGATAGAGGGCGTTGGTGCGCGTGACCATGTAGACGCCCGCGGTGACCATCGTGGCCGCGTGGATCAGTGCGCTGACCGGCGTGGGGCCCTCCATCGCGTCCGGCAGCCAGACGTAAAGCGGGATCTGCGCCGACTTGCCGGTCGCACCGACAAACAGCAGCAATCCGATGGCGGTCAGCACCGGTGCGCCGACCGGCAGACCCATCTGCTGGATCGCGGGACCGAGCTCAGCGAACTTGATGGTGCCCAGGGTGGCTGCAGTCAGAAAAATGCCCAGCAGGAAGCCGGCATCGCCGACGCGGTTGACCAGGAACGCCTTTTTACCCGCGTCCGCTGCGGATTTGCGCAGAAAGTAGAACCCGATCAGCAGGTAACTGCACAGGCCTACACCTTCCCAGCCGACGAACATCAGCAGCAGATTGTTGGCCAGCACCAGCGTGAGCATCGAGAACATGAACAGGTTCATGTAGCCGAAGAAGCGGTAGTAGCCACCTTCGTGCCCCATGTAGCCGATCGAGTAGATGTGAATCAGCAGGCCGACGCCGGTCACCACCAGAATCATCACTGCCGAAAGCGGATCGAGCAGGAATCCCCATTCCGCAGTGAACTGAGCGAGCTGCCCGGCATCGGTGTGGTAGGCGCCCAGCGGCACCCAGTCAAACAGAACCTTTTCGGGCCAGTAGCCCAGCGCCGCAAAGGGCCAGGCGCGCAACTGCAGGAACGCACCCACGGAATAGACAAACGACACCAGGACGCTGCCCACACAGAGCCCGCTGACCCAAACCTTCGGCAGCCGCCAGCCGAACAACAGCATCAGCGCCGCCGTCACCAGCGGAAACAGCGGGATCAGCCAGATCGAGTCCAGGAAATAGGGCAATGGAGTCGTCACGGTTGCTCTACCACTTCAGCAGGTCCATCTCATCGGCCAGCACCGTCTCCCGGTTGCGGAAAAAGGCGATGATGATCCCCAGGCCAATGGCCGCTTCGGCCGCCGCCGCAGTGACCACGAAGATCGCAAAGATCTGACCGTCCACCGAACCGAAGTGCCGGGCAAAGGCCACCAGGTTGATGTTCACTGCGTTCAGAATCAGCTCGATGGACATCAGAATGATGATTACGTTGCGCCGCGTGAGCACACCCAGGACGCCGATCGTAAACAGCGCCAGCGCCAGGTAGAGATAGTGGCTCGTGGGGATCATGTTCCCCTCCTCGGCGGTTTCTGCCGTTTGCCCAGCAGGACGGCTCCGATCATCGCCACCAGCAACAGGAGCGAAGCAATCTCAAACGGCAGTATGTAGCTCTCGAACAGCCGCAGGCCCACCGACTCGGTATTCGGCTCGAGCGATTCCGGCGCCGCTGCGGGCAGTCCGAGCGCCTCGCTGCCAAGCGCAACGGCAAAGACAAGTTGGCCGGCCACCGGCCCCTGGAAGGACTGGTTCGTCGGTTCGGCGTAATCCCAGCGGTTGGGCGTGCCGCGAGTAAAATCGTCCTGGCCGAAGACGGCCGTCATCGGCGGGGAGATCTGGCCTGCCACGGGGTCTTCCCGAGGCCAGGCCGACACCGGATCAAAGCGGACAATGCGGTTGTTGTAGGTATCGGCGACAAACAGATAGTCGTCGGCCACCCACAGGCCCTGCGGGCCGCCGGCCAGGATCACCGGCAGATTGTCATGAGTGTGGCGGTTGCCGTCCGCATTGCCGCTCCCGTAGACGATCATCGCGTTGTCGAGCAGCGTCCGCCCGTCCACGTCCGGTGTCGCTGCGAGCTTCTGGAGGAACTTGGAAAACTGGGCGACATACCAGCGATCAATGTCGCTCAGCTTCTCGATCCACTCCGGCTCGACCTGCGCGACGCAGCGCGCGTACAGGCGCGTGGTCTCCACCAGTTCGGCTGCCATGATCCACTTGGGCTGGCGCTTGCGCAGTCCCGAGCCGGGGCTCACCCAGAACTTGATGCCGCG
>JAIMBE010000193.1 GCA_023511565.1 Bacillota bacterium | reverse complement strand
GTCAAGACCTGGGCGGAATCTTCAAGAGCACGGACGGCGGCGAAACCTGGCAGAGACTCAGCGGGGGCCTGCCCGAAGAAACCGGCCGCATTGGTTTGGCGGTCCATGCAAGCAATCCGCAGATTGTGTATGCCATCGTGCAGAGTGATGCCGGAGGCATGAGTGGCATCGACGAAGTCTACAGCCGCGCCGGGGGCGTGTTTCGCAGTGACGACGGCGGCCGCACCTGGCAGCGGATGAGCGCGTTGAACCCGCGGCCGTTCTATTTCAGCCAGATTCGCGTGGACCCACAGAACGATCAGCGCGTCTATGTTCTGGGCTTTGCGCTGCATGTTTCTGACGACGGCGGCCGCACCTGGCGCGAGGATCTGTTCGAGAAGGTGCATCCGGATTGTCACGCCCTGGAGATCGATCCGCGCACTCCGCAGCGGCTGCTGCTTGGCACCGATGGCGGTCCTTACGAAAGCTGGAACGGGGGCAAGAGCTGGCGTCATCTGAACAACTTCGCGGCCGGCGAGTTCTACCGCATCAACGTGGATTTGAGCACGCCGTACCGCATCTGCGGCGGCTTGCAGGACAATCTGAACTGGGTGGGCCCGTCGCGCACCTGGTCGAACGAAGGCATCCTGAACTCCGACTGGATCAACATCGGTGGCGGCGATGGCTTCTACTGCGTTTTTGATTCCGAGCAACCGCATCTGGTCTACACAGAGTCCCAGCAGGGCTTCGTGCACCGGTTCGATCTTTCCAACGGCCAGATCAAACAGTTGCGCCCGGAGCCGACCGAAGGCCAGCCGGCATTCCGTTTCCACTGGAATGCACCGCTGATTGGCAGCCGGCACATGCCAGGAGTGCTCTACCTGGCCGGAAATTTTGTCTTTCGCCTGACCGCACGCGGCGAGCGCTGGCGCATCATCAGCCCCGACCTGTCCACGCAAGAGCTGACCAAGATGACCGCCGTCGGCAGCGGCGCAGAAAACTACGGTGTGGTGTACACACTGGCGGAATCGCCACTCCGGCCGGGCCTGCTCTGGGCCGGCACGGATGATGGCAAGGTCTGGGTGACCGAGAACGAGGGCCAGTCGTGGACCGATCTGACTGCCAATCTGCCCGCCGAGGCCCGGGGCCAGTGGATCAGCCGCATCGAGGCGAGCTGGCATGACCCGCGGGTCGCCTATCTGGCCGTGGATGCACACCGCTCGGGCAATTACGCCCCGTTGGTCTACCGCACTGCCGATGGGGGCCGAAGCTGGCAGAGCCTTGCCGGCAACCTGCCCCCGGACGGTCCGGTGAAGGTCCTTCGCGAAGACCCGCGCAATCCGGACCTGCTCTATGTCGGCACGGAATTCCATCTGTTCGTCAGCCTGGATCGTGGCAAGCACTGGATCCAGTTCGGTGGGCTTCCCACAGTCGCCGTAGATGACTTGCTCGTCCATCCCCGTGACAACGACCTGATCATCGCCACCCACGGGCGCAGTCTGTTTATCGTAGATGACCTGCGCGGCGTGCAGGAGCTGACCCCGGAAGTCCGCCAGCGCGAGCTCACCTTGTTTGCGCCCCGGCCGGCCTTCGGCCGTCATCGATTGCCCGGCTTCGCTGACTGGAATGGCAAAGCGGTCTTCCGTGGAGAAAATCCGCCCGAAGGGGCCCTGATTACCTTTTATATTGGCCGATTCACCGGTCAGAACGTGGAAATCCGAATCACCAATGCTCTGGGGCAACCGGTGGCAAAATTTGAGCGGCCCGCTGTGCCTGGAATCAACCGGCTGAACTGGGACCTGCGGCCCACAGCGAACGTGTTGACCGAATACGGTGGGGAGGGTAGAAAGTTTGTGCCGGCCGGTGAGTACACCATCCGTGTTTCGTACGGCGAGGCCAAGGCCGAGCAGAAACTGCGGGTCGAGATCGCACCGGGTGTCGAAACCCGCTGAGTTGCGGTCGCCACTTTGCGATACGATTGTCCGTGGACAGGTTCGCGCAGGTAGGGGATCGGGAATCGCTTCAGGGAGGTGTCGATGCGACCCAGACAGAGACAGAGTCAGATCGTTGCGCTTTTTCTGGTCACCGTTGGGTGGTTTTGGCTGGCAACGTCGCTGGCTTGGACACAGGAGCAGCAGGGCCGCGCGCCAGCCAAGTCACAGACTCCCGCGCCGACCAGCCAGTCCGGCAAGAAGCTGCTGACGGCTCTGGATGTTCTCCGGCTGGAAAATGTCGGAACGGCTGAACTTTCACCCGACGGGACGCGGATTGCCTACACGGTGGGTGTGACCGAGATGCCCGCTCCGGACAAGGAGTGGCGCACCGTCACGCACGTCTGGGTTGTCTCGGCAACCGGCGGGGATGCCCGTCAGTTCACCCGTGGCCACCAAAGCGCCACCAATCCTGCCTGGTCGCCGGACGGGAAAAAACTGGCGTTCCTGTCCAGCCGCGGGAGCGGGGAAGACGGTCGCCAGATCTGGATGCTGTACGCCGATGGCGGCGAAGCCTGGCAGCTCACCGAGCACAAGGGGGGCATCACTGCGTTCGAGTTTTCTCCGGACGGAAAGCACATCGCCTTCCTGGCCACCGATCAGCCCTCCCGGGAGGAAGAACAGCGCAAAAAGGTTCGGGACGACGCTATCGTGGTGGACAAGAACATTTCGATGACGCATCTGTGGCTGTTCGACCTGGAAACGAAGCAGGAAAAACGGCTCACCGAGGGCCAGTTTACGGTCAGCGATCCGCAGTGGTCGCCGGACGGCAAACAGATCGCCTATGTCACGCGACCCACGCCACGCGCCAACGATGGCGACCGCAGCGACATCTGGGTTCTGGATGTTGCTCGTGGCGAGAAGCGAGTGCTGGCCGCCGGCCCGGGCCCGGAGGGTTCCCCTCGTTGGTCGCCCAACGGGCAGTGGATTGCCTACACCGGCGCGCAGGAATTTACCGTGGGACGTTCTGAACTGTATCTGGTGGCTGCCTCCGGAGGCACGCCGCGCTCGCTGACGGAGAATTTTGATCTCACGGTCGGCACGCCCCTGTGGTCTCCCGATGGCCGGACCCTCTACTTCAGCACCGCGATCCGTCAGGCGGTCGAAGTGTTTGCGGTCGACGTCGCAGCGGGTTCGGTGCGGCAGCTCACCCAGTTCGGCGGCGTCACCAACGTGAGCGAAATCAGCCCGGATGGCCGAACCCTGTTTGGCAGCATCACGGCAGCGAATGCGCCCGAGCAGTTGTTCCGAGCCGATCTGAACTTTGCGAAGCTCGAGCGGCTGACCCGCCACAATGCGTGGATCCAAGAATATGCCCTCGGCGAAGTCGAAGTGGTGAAATGGACGAGTCGAGATGGCATGGAAATCGAAGGCGTGCTCACCAAGCCGGTGGACTATGTAGCCGGGAAGCGGTATCCACTGTTGCTGAATCCGCACGGTGGTCCGACAGCGGCTTCGTTTGCTGCGTTCAATCCGATCGCACAGCTTCTGGCGGCCAACGGGTATCTGGTTCTGCAGCCGAATTTCCGCGGCTCGGTGGGTCGCGGCGTGGCCTTTGCCCAGGCGAATCGGAATGACTGGGGCAAGGGAGACTATCAGGATTGCATCACCGGGGTCGAGGCGATGGTGGCCCGCGGATGGGCCGACCGGGATCGCTTGGGCGCCTTCGGCTGGTCGTACGGCGGCTATTTGACGTTCTGGATTCTGACGCAGACCGACCTGTTCAAAGCCGTCTCGCCCGGTGCGGGTCTGACCAACCTGTATTCGATGTATTCGCAGAATGATATCCCTCGCTACCTTGGCTGGTTCTTTGGCGGTCACGCCCCTTGGGATGCGCCCGACGCCTATTGGGAACACTCGGCGATGA
>JAIMBE010000192.1 GCA_023511565.1 Bacillota bacterium | reverse complement strand
GGTGGGGCCGAAGCAGTAGACTCGACCGAGAGCAGCGGCTGTGGCTTCGACGTAGAGCTGGCCGGACTGCGTCAGATAGGCCTTTTCATCTTCGAAGTAGTCCACCTCGAACAATGTGGTGGTGCCCTCGCAGGCCGCCGGAGTGAAAATCGGAGAATCGGTGAGGATGTAGCCCTGGCTGTCCATGAAATTCCGCGCGGCGCGAATCGCTTCAGCGCGGATGCGCAGGATGGCCGCCTGGCGCGGCGTGCGCAGCCACAAGTGGCGATGGCTGAGCAGGAAGTCCACGCCGTGCTCTTTCCGCTGAATTGGGAACGGGTCGTCTTCCGGCACGCGCTGGATCACTTCAATGCCGGTCAGGGCCAGTTCATAGCCGCCCGGGGCGCGGGCATCGGCCCGGACGACGCCGGTCACCACCACACTGGACTCCAGGGTGAGGTCACGGACCGTGGCAAAGACGGCAGGATGCTCCTTCTGGGAGACGACGCCCTGAATCAGGCCGGTGCCGTCGCGGAAAATCGGGAACAGCAGCTTGCCGGACTCGCGCAGGTTGTAGAGCCATCCACGGATGGTCACCTGCTGTTCCGGGTACCGCCCGACGTCTTCGATCGTTGTCAGGAGCATGATAGGTCCAATTCCTTGCCGAACTTCGATCTCGACGGCCCGCTAGCCGGAGCCCGCCCGGGCGCACGCCTGGAGAAGTTTTTCCCGCGCACGGCAGACATGTTCGAGCGGCGGGTGGGGCACGGCCGATTCCTTCAACTCGAACACCAGCGGCACGCCGCCCTGCGCGGCCAGGAGGCTCGCCAATCGTTCCAGTGCCGCAGGCCAGTCCACCGTGCCCTCAAACGGCAGCAGGTGCTCATCTTTTTCGCCGTGGTTGTCATGGATGTGTGTGGTAGCGATTCCGTCGTGCAGGACCTCGAAGCTGCGGGAAACGCCCTCTTCCATGTGCGCGTGGCCGACATCGAAACAGAAACGCAGCTCGCGCAGGCGGGTGTCCTCGAGAAAGTGGCGCAGGCTGGTGGGTGAAGAAAATTCCCCGGGTGTGTTTTCCAGTGCGATGGTGACCCCGCGCTGCTTGGCGAAGAGAACCAGATGCTCGAGAGAGTGGAATAGGGCGTCAAACTTGCGCGGGTCAGCCGGCTCGCGACCGGCGCCGACGTGCTGCACCAGATAGCGGAACGGGAGTCGCTCGGCCACCTCGAGTACACGCTTGATTTCGTCCATGGCGTCAATGCGCCGGACGCGTTCCAGGTCGCTGATCGACAGCGGCGCGGAGCCTTCCCGGCTGGCGGAAATCTCCCGGCTGGTAGGCGCGTGCAGGGCGTGCAGCTTTAGGTTGTGGTCGGCGAACCAGCCGGCCAGCGTGCGCACGGTTTCCGCGTTGCGATAGTCGAAGTGGGAGCGCACGCAGAAAATTTCCAGTTCGTTGAACCCGGCGCGGACGATTTCCTCCAGCAGCGCCGGCTGGAGCGGCTGGCCGACAAACAGATAGGTCGAAAGGCCGATACGCATCAGAAGCCTACCTGTCGGGCGGCGCGGAACGCTGCCTCAGTATCCAAGGGCGACTCCTCCACGGCGCGGATCCGCAGCGCCGAGTCGTTCCCCGGTGCGCGGGTCAATGGCGATGGCTTCGACCTGGCCAATCCAGGAACCGACACGCACCGTGTGTCCCATCCGTTCGAGAGCCGCACGAACCGGCTCCGGGAAGGTTTCTTCGACGTACAGCTCATCGGGCATCCACTGGTGATGGAAGCGCGGCGCATTGATGGCGGCCTGGGCCTCCAGGCCCAGTCGCATCCAGTTCAGGAGGCTGAGCAGTGTCGCCGAAATAATCCGCGGGCCACCCGGTGAGCCGGTGACGAAACTCAACTGACCATTGCGGAGCAGAATCGTGGGCGACATGGAGCTCAGCGCGCGCTTGCCCGGCGCAATGGTATTTCCTTCAGATTGCAGCAGACCAAACAGATTCGGCACGCCCAGCTGGGTGGTGAAGTCGTCCTGGGTGTTGTTCAACAGATAGCCTCCGGCGACGGTGACGGCGGCACCAAAGCTGTCGTTGATGGTGTAGGTGTTCGCCACGGCGTTGCCGGCCGCGTCCACCACCGAGAAATGCGTGGTGTGGCCGGCACGGGACGCTTCCCGCTCCCACAAAGCCGTGGACCACGGCTGGGCACCATGGCCGTCGGCGTCAAACTCTGCCGGGCGGCCCGGGCCAATCTGCCGGCTGGTGGAGGCGCGCTCGGGATCGATCGTGGCGCGGCGCACGGCGGCGTAGCGCGGGTCGGTCAACCCGCGCACCGGCACGGGCACGAAGTCCATGTCGGCCAGATAGTGGGCCCGGTCGGCGAAGGCGCGGCGCATGGCCTCCACCACCCAGTGTACCGAACGGGGATCGTCCCAGGAGGTCAGCTCGACCGGCTCGAGGATGTTCAGCATCTCGATGATGGCCACGCCGCCGGAACTGGGCGGTGTGGCCGCAATCACTTCCCATTCCTCGCCACTGAAGCGGTAGGTGGCGCGCAGTGGCACACGGAGCTTGGCCTGGTAGCCGGCCAGATCCTCACGCGTAATCAGACCCCCCATGCGGGCCATTTCTTCGGCCAGTGCGCGAGCGGTTTCACCGCGATAGAACTCCCGGGCACCGGCACGAGCGATGCGACGCAGCGTGGCCGCCAGCTCAGGTTGACGGAGGTGGTCGCCCGGGCGGTAGAGTGCGCCCTCAGCCAGGAAGATTCGGCGGCTCAGTGCGAATTGCTGCAGGCGTGGGCGGGCCGCCCGCAACAAACGGGCCAGTTTCTCGCTGACCGGGAACCCTTCCTCGGCAAGACGGATGGCTGGGGCCAGCACGGCTTCCCAGGAGAGGGTGCCATAGGTGCGCAGCGCCAGCTCCATGCCTGCGACCGTGCCCGGCACTGAAACGGCGCGGTAGCCCAGGGTGGCGGCTTGGGCATCGCGCTGGCCATCGGGACCGATATACATCTCCGCGGTGGCGCGACCAGGCGCCGTTTCGCGGTAGTCCACAAAACCGGCACGGCCGTCCGCCATCCGCACGAGCATGAAGCCACCGCCACCGATGTTCCCCGCGGCAGGCTGCACGACGGCAAGGGCGAAGGCCACAGCCACTGCGGCGTCGACGGCGTTGCCACCCTGGCGCAGGATGTCCAGACCGACCCGAGAAGCCAGCTCCTCATCGGTGACCACCATCGCGTGCCGGGCGCGAACCGGCGCGCTCGGCCAGTTCGACACAGCCAGCTCGCCGGCCCGGGCCTCCCCTCGGACCGGTAGCTGGGCGATGGCCAGTGAAACAGCCAGCCAGCAACTGAGCAGCCCGGTAGCGCTCTGCCACCGCGCGAGCGGTGCGCATTGGGATGGTGCGCGCATTGAAGAGCCTGAATCTAAGCGAATCGGTGAGGAGCGTCAAGGCAAGCGGCCGGCTGACGGCAGCTGCTCAGTCCGTGGCGTTGCGGAAGGCGCGGGCCGCTTCCACGCACAGCTTCAGTTTGCCGATGGCTTCTTCGACGGTGCGGGTTTTCAGGCCGCAGTCGGGGTCCACCCAGATGCGTTCCTTGGGCAGAATGGAGAGCGCACGGGCCAGACGCTGGCGGACGGTTTCCGGGTCTTCGAGCACGTGGGTGTGGACGTCCACGACACCGAAGCTGATGTCTTTTGAGAAGGGGTGGCGGCGGAACAGCTCGAGCAGATCCAGATCGCTGTTGGACATTTCCAGGTCAAAATTATCCACCGGCATGCGCAGCATTTCCGGATAGATGTACTCAAAGGCGCCATAGCAGGCGTGCGTGATGAAATAGGCGGGCAGGCCCTCGGTGACGC
>JAIMBE010000191.1 GCA_023511565.1 Bacillota bacterium | reverse complement strand
GCCGTGCGGTTCGCGGTAGAACAGCAGTGTGGCCACGGCCATCAGCAGCATGCAGGCGGCGCTGACGCGGAAGACATTTTCCAGGCCGATCGAACGGCGCACGGCAAAGGCCATCACCGGCCCGAAGGTGCCGCCGACGTTCACCAGCGTGTAGTAGATCGAATAGCCCAGCGAACGAACGGATTCGCGCGAAGCCCGTGCCGTGGTGCCGACCACACACGGCTTCACAATCGCCGGGCCGAAGGCCGGGATGGCCAGAAACAGTAGTACGAGCCAGGAGAGCGGCACCGTTCGACGCACAGGTTCCAGCCAGACCGCACCCAGTGAACCCAGCAGGAAATAGCCAATGCCGAGCACCAGATAGGCAAAAGCGAGCGAGCGGCGGAACCCGAACCGGTCCGCCAAGGCACCGCCCAGAATTGGTAGAAACCAGACCAGCGCGCTGAAAAAGCCGATCCGGTCGCCGGCCTCGGCTTCGGTGAAGCCCAGCGACTCGGTCAGGTAGATGGCCAGGACGGCGAAGACCGCGTAGTAGGCCAGTCGTTCAACCAGCTCGGTCAGGTTCGCCACCCAGAAGGCGGGCTGGAAACCTTCGCGGATTTCCCGCAGGCGTTCTCCGATGGTCACGGCACAGCCTCCCCAGATGCAGCGTGCGGGCGATTCTACCGGAAGCGGCGGTGGGCGTCTCTGGAATTTTCCGGGACGGGGCTGCTGGGCAGGTTCTGCGGAGGCGGGAACGGGGTAGAATCGCCGCGAGGCTCCGCAGGCCCGTGCGGCAGTGGCACGGCCTGTGAGGCGGAAGATCCGGGAGGGGCGATGAGGACGAGGATTCGCGTGTGGTGGCTGAGCGTTGTGGTGACAGCGGGCGGATGGGTGCCGGTGGCTGCGCAAACACCTCCCCTGCTGCCGGAAGAGACCGTGGCGGCACTGGCCAGCGAACTTTCCGGCGAGCTGGCCAAGCGGAATCTGGAGATGTTGGCACAGTATCACCGCATGCGAGGCTCGCGGCAGTTTCGCGCCGCAGCGGAATGGATTGCGGCGCGGTCGCGCGAATCTGGTCTGGCAGAGGTAGCTATTCTGCACTTCCCCGCGGATGGCACAACGTTCTACGGCACGCAGCGGGCGCGGCCGGCGTGGGATGCCGAGTTCGCCGAGCTGTGGGAAGTGCGCGAGGAGCACGGTCGGCGGGTGCGCGTGGAGCGGCTGGCCAGTTTCGCGGCCATGCCGGTTACGTTGGCCCAGGACAGCGAAAGCGCCGAGGTGACTGCCGAACTGGTGGACTGCGGCGAAGGCACACGCGAAGCCGACTACGCCGGTAAGCCGGTCCGCGGAAATATCTGTCTGGTGGCGGCGCAGCCGGGCGCGGCGCTGCGGCTGGCGGTGGAGCGCTTCGGCGCCGCAGGGATGGTCAGCCACGCGCAGAATCAACGGCAGGCCTGGTGGGGCGAAAACCGGAACCTGGTTCGCTGGGGCCATCTGGACAGCTTCACGCCCACGAAGACCTTCGCCTTCATGGTGTCGCCGGCCCGCGCCACGGTGCTGCGCGATCGGTTGGCACGCGGTGAACGGATCGTGCTGGAGGCAAACGTGAAGGCGGGGCGACAGGCCGGCTTCTATGACGTGGTCACCGCGACGATTCCCGGCGCCGATGAGACGCTGCGCAACGAAGAAATCGTCTTCAGTTGCCACCTGGACCATCAGCGTCCCGGAGCGAACGACAATGCGAGCGGCTGCGCAACGATTCTGGAGGTGGGGCGCGCACTGGCAAAACTGATCCGCGAAGGGCGCATTCCGCCGCCGGCCCGCACACTGCGGTTCGTCTGGCCGCCGGAGATCGAAGGCACGATGGCGCTGCTCAATGCCCGGCCGGATTGGGCCGCGCGGATCCGTGCCGTGGTGCACATGGATATGGTCGGCGGCGGCCCGGAAACTAAGGCAGTGTTTCATGTGACCCGAGGTCCGCTCAGCCTGCCAAGCTTCATCTATGACGTCGCCGAAGCGTTTGCGGAGTTTGTGAACGAGCAGTCCTACCAGTACGCGACCACGGGCCGGGCCGCATACCCGCTGGTGGCGCGCGAAGGGGGCAAAGAGCCGCTGCAGGCGCGGCTGGCACCGTTTTCCCTGGGCAGCGACCATCAGGTGTACAGCGACAGCTCGTGGGCCATCCCGGCGATTTACCTGAATGACTGGCCCGACCGCTACATCCACACCAATTTCGATTCGCCAGAGAATATTGACCCGACCAAACTTCTCCGCGCCGGATTCATCGGCGCCGCAAGCGGCTACTTTCTTGCCCGCCTCGGGCCGGAGGACGAAGCAGCTGTGTTGAGAATCGTCGAAAGCGGGCGGCTGCGGCGGCTGGCCACCGCGCGGCAGAAGAGCACCTCCTTACCAGCGGAGGAAGCAGAGAATCTGCAGCAACAGGCCATCCGCTACGAGGTGGAGCTGGTGGCTTCGCTCGAACGGTTTTTGCCGCCAAGCCAGCACCGTGCCGGGGCCTTGGAACAGATTGGGAAACTGGCTGCCCTTCTGGGTGTGGAACTGAGGGAGAAGCCGGCGCAGGTCGAAGGGCTCATCTTTCGCCGGCGGAGCGAGTGGAAGGGACCGATGTCGGTGTTCGGCTACGACTATTTTGAGGCCCACTGTGCGTCGAGCAACGTCTGCGATCCCGGATTGCTGCGGTATCAGGGTCGGTGGGGCGGCGGCGAAGCGTATGCCTACGAAGTACTGAACCTGGCCGACGGCAGGCGCACCGTACAGGAAATCCGCGATGTTGTCGCGGCCGAGTACGGCCCCGTTCCGCTCGAGCTTGTGGTGGAGTATCTGCAAGCACTCGAAGCGATCGGAGTTGTAGAACGCGTGCGCTCGTGAAACAGTTTGCCAGGCGGGCGTTCGGCGAGCGGCCGGCCCCTGGGGACGGATAAGAATCAGCAATCGGCGCGTGCTTTGTGTTGGAGGTTCCGGCTGGGACCGGGTGGTGCGCAAGCGGAAGCCTGTACCACGGGGCGGGCGTGTAGTGAGCTGTGCTAACATCGCCGCTGGCCGCCCCGAGGAGTATCCGATGGCCGTGAACAGGTCTGCGGGAGTTCCCGCGAGAATGAAAGCACTGCGCAAGACGCGCCCCGCACGGGGCGCGGAGCTAGAAATCGTCCAGGTCCCGGAAATTGGCCCGCAGGAGGTGCTGGTGGAAGTCACTGCGACTTCCATCTGCGGCACCGATCTGCATATCTATTCCTGGGATCGCTGGGCCGCGTCACGGATCCGGCCACCGCTGACGTTTGGGCATGAATTCTGCGGTCACATTGCGCGACTCGGCTCAGAAGTCGAAGGGCTGGCCGAGGGCGAATTCGTCAGCGCAGAGATGCATGTCAACTGCGGACACTGCCGCCAGTGTTGGGTGGGCCAGCCGCACATCTGCCAGAACCTGAAAATCATCGGGATTGACCAGGACGGCTGCTTCGCACAGTTTGTCCGAATTCCAGCGCGAAATATCTGGAAGGTGGATCCAGCCATTCCCGAGCGGTACGCGGCCATCCTGGATCCGTTGGGCAATGCTGTGCATACCGTGCTCTCCGGGGAGATCGCCGGTCAGCGGGTGGCGGTCACGGGCTGTGGCCCGATTGGCTTGATGGCCATTGCGGTGGCGAAAGCTTGTGGCAGTGGGCCGGTGTTCGCAACCGAAATCAACCCCCACCGACTCGCCATGGCCCGACGGATGGGAGCTGATCTGGCGCTGAATCCGACAAAGGAAGACCCGGTGCGTGCCGTGCTCGAAGCCACCGACGGGGTCGGCGTAGACGTGCTGTTGGAAATGAGCGGCAGTCCGCAAGCCATTGAACAGGGGCTGGCAATGTTGCGCGCCGGCGGGCGCGCGGCGTTACTGGGCGTGCCGACAGAAAAAGTTACCCTGGATC
>JAIMBE010000190.1 GCA_023511565.1 Bacillota bacterium | reverse complement strand
CGGTAGGCACGGCCCATCGGGGCCGGGCGGATGCGCTTCCAGCGCGGGCCTTCATTCACATAGCATTCCGCCACATAGAGTTGATCGACATCGAGCGTGGCGCCGGCCTCTTCGGCCTTGCGTTCGGCGTTGGCCAGCGCGCTGCGCAGAACCTTTTCGATATCGCGGGCCACGCGCTTGCGCGTGAAACGGAGAACCTGCAGCGCCTGTTCGACGCGACAGCCGCGAATCAGGTCCAAGACCAAGCGCGCCTTCTGCGGTGAGACACGCACATAGCGTGCCAGTGCCCGCGCTGAAAGTGCCGTCGGTACCCGCGTTGCCGTTGCCATGGTCTATGCCTTTGCCGCCGAGGCCGGGGCCGGGGCCGGACCTGCCGCTTTTTCCAGCGCCGCTTTGACCGAGTGCCCCTTGAAGGTGCGCGTCGGGGCGAACTCGCCGAGCTTGTGCCCGACCATCTGCTCGGTGATGTAGACGGGGATGAATTTCTTCCCGTTGTGCACGGCGATCGTGTGACCGACCATCTCGGGCACGATTGTGGAGCGGCGCGACCAGGTCTTGATCACCTTCTTTTCGTGGCGCGCGTTCATGGCCTCGATCTTTTCCATCAAGTGATCGTCCACGAACGGGCCCTTTTTGAGCGAACGTGCCATCGGGTCACTCCGCGACGCGACGCAATTTGATCCACTTGGCCCGGCGGACCTTCTGGAAGCCGCGCACCGGTCCCGGGACGCGATGCGAGTGTGGACAGAACGGACAGACAAACCGCGTGCTCACACCCGCCGGGTTCTTTTCGACCAGCACGGCCCATCCCGGCCGGCAGACACGGAACAGCACCTGGGCCGGGGGTTCAGCGGCTGAGCGCAGCTCCGTCCCCGGTTGCGGTTTCCGCACGGCCGCTTTCGTGGCTTGTGCCGACGCGCGGCGGCGTGAAGAGACTCGTCGTGTAGCTGTCATCGTAGTACTCGTTGTAACCCGCCGCGCCGGGTTCATAGTTGTTCTCCAGTTCGCCCTGTGAGACGAACGGTTCGCGTCTGCGCTCCCCTGATCCCATCCTGAGGACGAGAGCGCAGCGATCGCAGCGGTCACTTTCGCCGCTGCACAATCAACCGATCCGACGGCTTGCGTCGGCGCGTCCGTGCACCCAGCGTTGGCTCGCCCCAGGGCGTCTGCGGATGGTTGCCCTTGACGCGGCCTTCGCCGCCGCCATGCGGATGATCCACCGGGTTCATGGCCACACCGCGCACGGTCGGGCGGATGCCACGCCAGCGCGAGCGGCCGGCCTTGCCGTACGAGATGTTTTCATGGTCCAAGTTGCCAACCTGACCGATGGTGGCCATGCACTCCACCGAAAACTTTCGCACTTCGCCGGAAGGCAGCTTGACCAGTGCCACATCACCTTCTTTGGAAAGCAACTGGGCCGCCGCCCCTGCTGCCCGCACCAACTGGCCGCCCTTGCCCGGATACAGCTCCAGGTTGTGCACCTGGGTGCCCGGCGGGATCAGCCGCAGCGGGAGCGCATTGCCCGGCAAAATGTCGGCTCCTTCGCCGGCGAGCACCGTCATACCCACTTCCAGTCCGACCGGGTGCAGGATGTAGCGTTTTTCCCCGTCGGCGTAGTGCAGCAGCGCCAGGTTCGCCGAGCGATTCGGGTCGTATTCGACAGCCGCGACGCGCGCCGGGATGCCAATTTTGTCGCGTCGAAAATCTACGCGCCGATACTGGCGCTTATGACCGCCGCCCCGATGCCAGACGGTAATTTCGCCGTGGTTGTTGCGTCCGCCGGTGCGCTTTTTCGGTTCCAGCAGCGATTTTTCCGGCGTCGGCTTGGTGATCTCGCGCTTATCCAGCACGGTCAGGAAGCGCCGCGATGCGGTGTACGGGTTGAAACTTTTCAGTGGCATGGTGAGTTCTCCACCGCGATCCGTTACAGATTCTCGGCGTACTCGATCATCTTTTCACCCGGAGCCAGTTTCACGTACGCCTTCTTCCAGTCGCGCCGATAGCCCACGGCCAGGCCTCGGCGACGCATCTTGCCGCGGAAATTCGCCGTGCGCACCGCGGCAACCTTTACCTTGAAGATCCGCTCGACCGCCTGTTTGATCTGCGTCTTGGTGGCTTCGCGCGCCACTTCGAACACCACGGTCTGCTGGGTCTCCTTGACCCCCAAGCCCTTTTCGGTGATCACCGGCCGACGAAGAATTTGGTAGAGTTCCAGCGCCATGTTTCAGTCCTGTTCCGTCCTTTTGGCCGACCGGGTCGCTTTTGCCTTCGACGCAGCGCGGCGGGGCGGCGAACCTTCGGTGGCCGACGCCGGCTCGTTCCTCTCCGGCTGCGGAGCCGTCGTCGCGGCTGGAGCCAGCGAACGGCTGAGCTGCAGCGCCGCCGCGCGCGACAGGATCAGACGGTCATGCCGGAGCAGGTCGTAGGGTTGCAGGTGTTGCGGTGCAACCAAACGTACCCCGGCCAGGTTCCGGCTGGCCAGCGCGAGATTGCGATTCTCCCCTGGCTCGACGAGCAGGATCGTGCGGGCCGCACCCTGGATCCGATCCAACGCTTGGCGGAACTGCTTCGTCTTGTGCGATTCGAGCGCAAAGGACTCCACAACGGTCAGTCGATCTTCGGCGAGCTTAGCCGACAAGGCTGAGCGGAGCGCCCCGAGAAACATCTTGCGCGGCAGTCGGTAGCGATAGCTGCGCGGCTGTGGGCCGTGTACCGTACCGCCCTTGCGCCACAACGGGGAACGAATCGAGCCGACCCGGGCGCGTCCGGTGCCCTTCTGACGCCAGAGCTTCCGTCCGGAGCCGCGCACTTCACCCCGGCCCTTGGTTTTGTGCGTGCCGGCACGCTGCTCGTTCAGATACCAGCGCACGGTTTCGTGCAGCAGGTGCGGGTTCGGACGGACAGCGAAGACCGCATCCGCCAGCTCGACTGTGCCGACCCGCTGCCCCTCCAGATTGACCACCTCAACGACCGGCATCGTAACTACTCCACCTTGCGCGGAGGTTTCGTTTTCGATTTTCGAATGACCAGATAGCCGCCGTTCGGCCCCGGAACCGCGCCGCGCACCAGCAGCAGATTTTCTTCCGGATCGATCTTGACAATTTCGAGATTCCGCACAGTCACCCGCTGATGACCCATGTGTCCGGGGAAGTGCTGGCCCTTCCAGACCCGCGAGGGAAACGAGCTCGCACCAATCGAACCCGGGGCGCGGTGGAACATGGAGCCGTGCGTGGCATCGCCTCCGCGATAGTGCCAGCGCTTCACACCCCCCTGAAATCCCCGGCCCTTGCTGACGCCGGTGACGTCGACGAACTCGCCCACTGCGAAGCGATCCACGAGCACGCGATCGCCGACGCGGGTATCCTCGTCCGAAGCACTCAGGCGGATCTCGCGCAGGAAGCGCATCGGCGGCAGATCGGCTTTTTTGAAGTGGCCGCTCATGGGCCGGTTGACCCGCTGCGGTTTGACGAATTCGACCAGGCCAAGCTGAACGGCTTCGTAGCCATCTTTTTCCCGCGTCCGCTTCTGCACGACGACACAAGGGCCCGCTTGCAGCACCGTGCAGGGGACGACGGCGCCATCGGCGGCAAAGACCTGGGTCATGCCGAGCTTGATGCCGAGAATGCCGTTCACTGCCATCCACACACCTCTAGGCGACCCCATGCGCGCCGAAGGCTTTGATTTCCACATCCACGCCCGGCGGCAGGTCGAGCTTCATCAGCGCGTCTACGGTGTCCGGGGTGGGATCCAGGATGTCGATCAATCGCTTGTGCGTGCGCATCTCGAACTGCTCGCGAGATTTTTTGTCCACGTGCGGTGACCGCAGCACGGTCCAGCGGTTGATCACCGTAGGCAACGGAATTGGTCCGGCGACGGTGGCCCCGGTGCGTTTGGCCGTTTCCACGATGTCCCGCGTGGACTGATCCAGCACGCGGTGATC